>CAZAVR010000080.1:0-12241 GCA_964488435.1 uncultured Cytophagales bacterium
TTTTTTATTTTATCTTCTCCTTTATGGAGATCCCGCTTCATAAGACGACGCTCATTGTTTATGGTCTGTATTATGCCCGGCTTATACCTGTATTTTATTTGATTACGGCCACGCATTCACTATTGACAAGATACATGAGTGGTCTCAGAAAGTATCTTGTACTTACTTTTTCCGGCCTGCTTTATCTCCATCTGATCAACAAGCTGTTGCTTTCGCTCTTTGAGTTCCATCTTGGCATAGGCAGCCTTCCCGAGCCTTTTCACGCCATGGCAGGTCTCTACCTTCTGCCCTACGCACAATGGAGTATGCAGGAATGGCTCTCTGCGATGTCAGACCTTGTGGAGATCCAGCTTCTGTTTCTTCCACTACTTATAAAAACAGCCAAATACGGAATATGGGAAGCTATGATCAGACGGCAGCTACAACAGGAATCACATCATCATGAACTTAAAGCACTCAGATCGCAGCTTGATCCCCACTTTATTTTGAACGTGATCAATGCAGCCTATGCAAAGGTGTTACCAGTTTCGGAGAGAGCCGCCTCCTACCTGAGCCAACTGGCTAATCTACTTCGGTACCCTCTCTACGACACCAGTGGCGAATTCATCGAACTTCAAAAAGAGATAGAATTCACCAAAGAGTATATTGACCTGGAATGCCTCCGCTATGGCGAAAGATTAAAAACTTCATATAACATCGACGGAGAGATACTTGCTTCACACCAAATTCCGGCTGTTCTGCTTATTACACTGGTTGAAAATGCAATCAAACACGGTGTACATTCTACAATAGAATCTTGCTGGATAGAAATCCGCCTGTCTGTTTCAAGTAACCGTCTAACCATCTCTGTGCGAAACAACCGGAATCCCGCTAAGGCAAAATCACAAACTAAAAATTCCGGGATTGGTATTCCTAACATAAGGAAAAGGCTCGAATTGTATTTCCCAAATAACCATCGGTTCCAGATTGACGAAAAAGAAAATGCTTTTGAGGTAGTAATTGAATTACCACTACGCAAGAACAACAATTAGTTAGTTACTTCTTCCGAAGAAAGATATACCTCTCTACACCGGGTGCGGCACTTCACATTCGCGTCCGAAAAGCTCACAAAAAGCTGCTTTCGTCGCATTGTTGAATAAATATCTTGCTTTCGTCGCTTTTTTTTGGATATGCGCACCAAATACCGGTGTTTTAACGCACAGAACCGCAAGCCATTGTTTCAAAAAATAATTTGAATAGCCCGGGCGGATATCAAGAAGAACTCTCCTGTATGAAAAATTTCAATGCATCTCTACTATCAAATGGGACTAAGCCCATAAAAGATTTACCTGAAGACCTGCATGGTAAATCCATATACATCAATGAGAACCTTCACATCCTTCATTTGTATCAGCAGGATTTTGAAAAGGTCAGTCTCTCTGCCCTATGCCCCGGACATCTGAAGCTAGCACTTTTCTTTGACCCTACCAGAGACTCCCCCGACTCTGTCCGCCTGCATGTTCTTCAGCACACCGACAACAATCTCGTTTCGCAGCCAGGCACAAATCTGATTATCTTGTCGGTTTCGCACCAGTTGCTCCGACTTTTAATCCCTTTAAAGAACAATGCACCCATTTTATCTCACGAATGCTTTCGCTTAGACCTCAATTCTCGCAAGCGCAGCTCCATATTAATGATGCTGGTCGATTTAGCCTCGCTGATATCTGTTCGGACAGCCGATGCAAGTCAACTGCTTTACTTAACTGAAAAAAGTCTAAGGCTGATCACATTCGCATTCGAAAATACCTGCCCTCTTTCAATTGATCACTCCCTGTCTGATTTGGATAAGATATTCGAGATATACGACAATACACCCGCAGCCATAAGGAGCGGTTATGGTTTACCTGATCTGAAAAACGCAGCTTCCCATTGCGGCATGTGTGTAACCAAATTCCAGCGCCTCTTTCAAACCAGTTTCAAACTCAACTATAACGAGTACTGTATCGAAGAAAAGCTTAATTACGCTTTCACGCTGCTCTATTATGAAAAAAAACAGGTCAAATGTGCCGCGGCCATGGCCGGGTATACCAACTCTCCGTTTTTTATCAGACGCTTCAAAAAAAAGTTTGGCTTAGCCCCTCACGAGCTGTTAAAACGAGAAACAACCGCACCTGAATCATCTGTTTTCTAAAAAGCCAGCGCTATGTCCGACCTTCCAGCTAACTGGATCCGGAAGATATTAAGTAGAAGCGGGTCATCCCAAGGTTTCAGCCTGGCTCCTCCTTACTCTTGTCACTTCAAAAATCCGCCGTCAAATGGCTACGTCCACGCGGCGTCTGTTCATCAGCACCTGGCCGTTGTCCTCACGGAGATTAAATCCGAGATGGGGTATGCTGACGCTCCGGGCAATATCTCTCCTGACAGAAACGTACTAATCATAAAACACAATCTCTCCTATTACGACCGCGAAGATGAACCTTTCAAAACAACACTTCCACCGCATGCTACCACTGAAATCCGGTCTTTGACTGAGGAGGCATTCAATAAGACCAGCAAAGGTGTTTCATTTAAACAAGTCATGTTACTCATCCATACACGCTGGCTCGAAATTATCCTTCCTGAAAGCATGCTGAAACATGCCGGAATAAAGCAACTCATTTACAGCAACCAACCCTATACGCACATCTCCAAACTTACTACAGAGCAATACGGCCTGGCTATACAATTATTCGATATACGTGACTGGTCGAAGGTTACCCCGGCACAAAGCATCAAAATCAGCGATTTTTGCTTAACACTGCTCATGATCTGCCTCCGACAGATCGTCGATTTCTCGACGGAAAACGCGCAATCGCCCGAAGTAATGAGAATCAGGTTATATGTGGAATCCCTTCCGCTGACGATCAGTAAAAATGAGGCAGTTCCCTCTATAAATGCAGCTGCCCGACTCTGTCTGATGAGTCCCGCAAAATTCCAACGTATGTTCAAAAAACATACCGGCTCTTCTTACGGAGCCTACTGTATCTACCTAAAAATGAAGTATGCACGCAGCCTGATGGATAAACAAGAGATTACCTTCTGTGAAGCCATGAAAAAAACCGGGTACATCAATATGTCATTTGCCAGAAAAAAGTACAGGAGTTTCCTCAGCCCAAACAAAGCCAAACGACCAGACTGACTCTCAGGTCCGGATTTCGTATTACCAAAATCCGGCCTGAAAGTAGCATTCACCCGTTGTGGAAAACATCCGACGTCACGTTCACTACTTCGGGTCCTTCGTCTTAAATGTTGATGAACTGTAATCCATGAAAGTGTGTAATAGTTTGAACAACGCCGGGAAAAGTAAGTCGACAGGGCAAAGATAGCCCTATAAGGAAAACCGATCTGATCAACCTTTTGACCTATCTGTTCTTTTTCGAACAGCCGGCCCTCCGAACATCAAACTACAACATATACACTTCTCAAATTATGGATTCGAGTACCTCCTTTCCTGTTAGTTCGACTTTTTCTCATAAACTCCGCTATTCATAAAGACCCTACGTGCAAAAAGCAATAGAAGTAAGCCCACGCCTTTTTCAACGCAAAGAGAAAAAGTTGACGAAAGTATGAACGGAAATTTTCATTCGCCGTAAAAACACAAATGAAGAATTTTTAAATTGCGTTAGCAAACCGCATAAGCCGTGAACAAAAGTATACTGACCATAGTCCTGCTTGTATTGTCGAACGCCTTTATGACCATAGCCTGGTATGGTCATTTGAAATTCAAAGACTTCAAATGGGGAAGTAATCTCGGCCTGGTAAGTATTATTCTCATCAGTTGGGGTATAGCACTGTTTGAATACTCTCTTCAGGTCCCTGCCAACCGAATCGGCTTCAATGCCAATGGAGGGCCCTTCAATATCTGGCAGCTTAAGGTGCTGCAGGAGGTGATTACTTTGGTTGTATTTACATTGTTTACGCTCATCGTATTCCGGAACGAAACACTTCGTTTGAATCACATCATAGGGTTTATCCTGCTTGTGGGTGCTGTCTACTTTATATTCAAGAAATGACCGAAGGCCAATTCCTCAAAAAATTTAAAGTCTATCTTTCCGAAAAAGCAGGTTTTAATGAATCTCATTTCACGCTGCTGGAAAACACCTATTCGCTAAAATCAGTTGAAAAGGGAACCATCCTCCTTGAACAAGCGCAGATTTGCAGTGAAGTATACTTCGTATCCCAGGGGCTTCTTAGGGCCTATACATTAGACGAAAACGGAAAAGAACACATTATCCAATTTGCGCCTGAAAACTGGTGGCTGAGCGATCGAAACAGTTTTATTTACAATGAACCGTCTCTTTTTTTTATAGATGCTACTGAAGATTGTCACCTCATCGCTCTTTCTCACGATTTTTTCGAAGTAGCCTCTACCATACCGGGGTTTAATGATTTCAATATCAAAGCGCTTCACAATGCAGTCAGACTATTGCAGCAAAGGGTGAATCTTCTGATCGGGGCATCTGCAGAAGACCGGTATCTGGATTTTATCAAGCGGTATCCAAATCTTATGCTTCGTGTACCTCAGTGGATGATAGCCTCCTACCTTGGTATTACTCCTGAATCTCTCAGCCGCGTCAGAAAGGAATTGACGGTACGTGATTTGAAACACCGGTAAGCACCCGCCGAAAACTTTTGCCCCGGCAAATATCCCGCCGCGCCGATGTAAAACAAATGGTAGATATTTCTCGTTAGAACCAATAGAAGATGTTTTTTTTGCATTGATAAGATATGATGGGATATAAGCTGATAGATAATCAACAGAAAATGCGGTTCGAAATCTCGCTTGGAGATCAATACGCGTTCATCTCCTACAGGAGATCAGGCCAAAGTATGATATTACTGCATACCGAAGTACCTTCTGCGTTACAGGGAAGAGGTATCGGGTCTCAGCTCACCAAACTAGTACTTGACCACGCCCTCTCGGAAAATCTCACAGTTTCCCCTTATTGTTCTTTCATAGAAAATTACATACGGGAACACCCGGAATATTCCGCACTTGTTCTTTCTGAATAGCCTGATCACTTTGGAGCTCAATTTTCATAAAAGCTGCGAAATCAGAATGACTGATCAGATTTTTACTTCTACAGAAGACCGTGACGACTGCACATTTCGCTGATAAACCGGTAACCCGTTTCTGCAATATCCCATGGGTCTGAAAATTCCCTCCATACACCGATCGCATTCGCAAAATCGGGATCGTTCCGGGAGAAAGCCTCGATAGTCAGCCATCCCTTGTAATTAACCGAAGCAAGGGAAGAAAAAGCATCATCCCACAACACCTGGCCACTTCCCGGCGTACCACGATCATTCTCACTGATATGTACATGAGCCAGAACCGGTGCCAGAGTTTCGATGGCTACTGCATACTTCTTCTCCTCTATATTGGCATGATGCGTATCAAACATGGCCTTGACGTTCGGATGATCTGCAGCTTTTACAAGTTTCAGCAATTGATCGGCCGTGTTACACAAGTAACATTCAAAACGATTGAGTGCTTCCAATGCAAAGACTACGCCGGACGCGGCTGCGTATTCGCCGGCCTTGTGTAAAACCTCCCCGGCTCTCTGATATTCCTCGTCTTCTGCAGGTCGGTTTACGAAAACCGTATGTGCGGAATGAAAAGGACCGCAGATAATAGACGCGTTCAGATCATTCGCCCGATCCACAGCCCATTTTATACGATCAAGCGCTTTGTTTCTAACCGAATCTGACTCACTCACGGGGTTGGTATCAGCCCCAAGTGTGATGACCGATGTGGTTTCTAAGCCAATCGAACGAGTGAAATCGCCCATCTTACGGTAGGGAGCAGCATCCTCTCCTCCCATATAAAATTCAACCCCGTCATATCCTATTTTTTTTAGTCTCTCGAGGGTCGGGAATAATTCGTCCGATACCGCCGCGGACCATGCTAAAACATTAAATCCAATTTTGTTCATCGCTTGAGATCAGGGAACAGCCAGTGCCGAACCGTTTAAATATTTTCTTTAATTCTTATTTCCCCATCACCAACCTGGTCTGTGCCGGTGAAACGTCAGCGTCCTGCAAAACAGCGCTAAATTCTTGTTCCTTAAATACGGCCCTATCAATGGCCACGGTGATCTTATGAATGCCTGGCATCAGATCCGTCACTAAATCGTTTCCGTCCAGTTTGACAGGTTTTGAACCAACCCACAGACTCAACCCAGCCACAGAGTTCATTGCTAATTTAACATTTCCTTTGCTAAGTACCTCAACATCAAAACGAGCAACGCTGTACTTTTTGCCTTGACCGGCTTCGATAACGGGAAGCTCAGACAAAGGCAATGTGCCGGAAACTTTGCCATACAAGGGAACAAAAGTTTGTCTTGCATTTGTTTTGGCCACCACATTCAAACCCTCTTCTCTGATTCTCTTCGTCAGGTCCTTTCCTACCGGCATGGCCTCCCAGCGTCGTACAAATCGCGTGTTAGGTACCCGAAAATCTCCCGATTCTCCGAGCTTCGATAGAAATGCGATCAAGTTCATAAATTCCTGCTTATCCAGTCCGGCGGTGAGACCCGGCGGCATAAGCGACCCGGGGATCTTTTCCATGGCACTTACCTGGCTTTTTGCTACTGAAATTTCATGTCCTGTAACATCTCTTACCACGATTTCCGAAGATCCGACGCTTACCAGATAGCCCATGAGTTCGCTCCCGTCTTTCTTTACAACTCTCTGAAGCTCATAGCCCTCTTTAATCGAGTGTGTCGGGTAAAGTATAGAACGGACAATGGTCTCTGTCGGTGAACTTGTTCCAAGGCTACTCAGGTCCGGTCCGATGCGCCCCCCAGCACCACCTATTCCATGGCAGGTTTGACAAGTGAGTTCGGCCTTCCTGTAAATCAACTCTCCCCGGGCAGGATCTGCAGATGACTTTACATCTCTTGCAAGCATATCAATTTCTTTGTCGGACAATTGCTGCGGCATCTTCTCCGCCGGCAACACGCCTCCCAGCGCTTCAAAGGATTGTATAAGTTGCTTCATATCCTCATCTTTCTGCCGGTTAAAAGGTACCAGGCGCTGAATAGATTGACGACCTGATTTGGCAACTTCCACAGGGATTTTCGATTGTTGTAGAGCTTCCGCCAAGGCTCTTGGCCCACGTTTGTTCGCTACAAAGGCCTTGAGCAAGTCGGAAATATCGGTTTGTTCAGGTATACTCCGCAGAAGCTTCTCTGTGACCCGGGCAGCCTGCTTAGGGTCTGAAGGCACCAACTGTGCTGCGGCCAGCAAACGAAGACCAACCGGCTGTTTAGGCTCTGTCAGTGAGAGCAACAGCGCTCCGGACTCCTCTGATTTCATACTGGCAAGCGCCTGAAGGCCGGCTTTTTGAATCTCCTTGTCACCTTTAAGAATGAGCGAGACTATTTTCTCATTTATCCCGCTTATTTTCCATAAGCCACTCAACCTGAGGGCTGGTGCCGCAATCGCGTCATCTTCATAGGCGATGAGCTCTGTAATTTTCTGCAGATTACCTTCCGGTTTCACTCCCCTCTTTACGAAAGACACTTCAAGTGTCCCCAACTGATCACCAGAAATAGCCCCTCCTGAGGAAGCTCCTTTTGTTATCATCTCGAAAAGCGTACCCAAGTCTGATGCACTGGCAGACTTAGCGAATACCCCAAGGACCTCTTTCTCATAATCCTGCGGCACCTGCTTATTTTTATAAAGTTTCATCAGCTGGCTCATAGCTTCCGGATTATTTACTGACTTCAAAGCGTAGGCAGTTTTCCGATTACTTCCAAAAAACTCTGGCTCTCCTTTCAGGCGCTGCACCCATTTTGATTCCAACTCCCTCATAGTCTGCCATAAAGCATAATCCAAAAACTCATCCATAGGTTTTTCAACGACATTCAGTGCTGTACGTGCTGCCTCTGCTGATTCCAGCTTACGCAAAGCAATCACCGCTTCAAGGCGCACCTGTGCATTTTCATCTTTGGTAGCCTTCTCTATAATATCCGGCACGTTCTGTATTTTTTTGTACCAATGCTGCAGTGTTCTGAGCGCAGCTGCCCGGGCTTTATAGTTACCCGCATTTAGTAGGCTAATGAGTAATGGCTCGTTAATCACATGAAGTCCCTGATAAACCCAAAGACCTTCCAACAGATGGTGTTCATAATCCTTGTCATTCTTGTCCAACTGCGCCACCCATTTTTCAAGTTCAGGCACCACAGCCTCGGCACCCCTTTCCTTCAAAACCTGCTTAGCCTGAGAGCGTGTCCATTCCTCGGGTAGTTTGAGCATGTTCAGTAACTCCTCTACCGATGACTGACTCAACTTGGGCGTTTTAACGAGCGGTCGGTCTTTGGCTGTAACCCTCCAGACTCTCCCACGTTGCTGATCCCTCCTGGGGTCGAAAAAGTCAACCTCGCCGTGTTGTATAATTGGGTTGTACCAGTCTGCTATGTAAATTGCTCCGTCAGGACCAAGAGCTACATCAATCGGTCGAAAAGCAACTCTGTCAGTCCAAAGCAAATCTTCCTGTTGTTTGGAAGCGTAGCCACTTCCCTGAGGCTCCAGTTTGAAACGATTTACGCGATTGGCTCTAAAATCATTGGTAATAAGTGTTCCGGCCCAACTCTCAGGCAAATGTCTGCCTGAGGCTATTTCCAAGCCACAATGTTTCGGTTGACCGGGATTCAAACCCCTGATGATCCGCTCGGCACCCGGGGAAGTCAGAAATGTAGCCCCGGGAAAAGCATAATTGATTCCTTCACCACCCGCGCCGTCGGTGAGGAAAGTCTGTCCCCAATCATCAAATCTAAGCCCCCAGGGGTTCACAAGCCCTTTGGCATAGACATTCAACTCCATAGTCTTAGGATTCAACTGCCAAACACCTCCTCCCTCCAGCCGCCTGATACCTTGCGGCGTCTCTACGTGACTGTAGATATAAATGGACTGGTTGAAATATAGATAACCATCCGGCCCCCATCTGAAAGTATGAATAAGATGGTGCGTATCAGCAGTACCAAAACCTCCGAGTATACGGCGCTTTTTGTCCGCTTTGCCATCGCCGTCCGTATCTGCGAAATGCAATAACTCGGTCGAATTAGCAACATAAACTCCTCCGTCACCCGGTAGAATTCCCGTCGGCGTGAGTAATCCCTCAGCAAAAACCGTAGATTTATCTGCTTTACCGTCTCCGTCTGTATCTTCCAGAACATAGATCTTATCGTTCGCTTCCGCCCCTGTCCTGAGATGCGGGTAAACCGTACTGCTAACCACCCAAAGCCTTCCGTCCGCATCCCAATTCATTTGCGTCGGTTTCGCCACCATAGGATCTGCCGCGAAAAGGTTGACTTCAAAGCCTTCAGCAATTTTGAATGACTCGAGTTCGCTCCTGATATCCGGAGCCGGATTGTTTTTTTTATCTGCGTCCTGAACCAAAGATGACGTGAACAAAATCAAAGGAAATACAAAAATTTTATAATACCTCTCAGATGGCTGACGCCAATTGAATCTGTAGCTGCCCATTTTTACCAAAGACTTTAATTTCTTCTTTATAGCTGTCATTATGCTAAATTCTACTTGGTTAAGATAAGTTGATAAACCTGTGGTCTGGGAATACGCTGGATAGAAATCTGGGCTTCCATCCACGTGATCAGTATATTCAAATCTTCCAGACCCTGCTTATGCTTGCCTTGTTCATAAGACCTGAATCCCAGGATGTAGGTACGGTTAGGCGGCCTGTATTTCTGAAAATACACGCCGTTTTTCTTATTAATATACCCGCGTAAATATTCAGATTGAGTATATGAAGCTCCGTGGTCTATGCGTACGCCTTTGTTCCATTCATCTGAGGAAGCCGTCATCAATTGGAAACCATCGGCGAGAAGCGTGTAAAAGCCTTTCTTTAAACCCGAGATTTTCAGTATCCGGCCTGGTGTGGCCTCACTCTTCAATGATGTGGGTATGACAAGAGGTAACATCTGTTCTTTCCACTCAAATTCAAAACCTCCGCTTTCAAGAGATTGCGACGCAATTTTCACAGGCTCAGTAGCGGTTACCCCGCCTTTTTTTGAGACACTCAGCGTAACCTCCTGTCCGCGATCAGGGAGACCAAAACCTTTTTCCAAGGCAAGCGCGAGATAATAATAGCCTGCTTCGTTCAAATGCACGCCGTTATCTGAAAGCCTGGAAATTTTAGATGCAGCTGCCAGCGGATTAAATACATCAATAAAACGAGCACCTCTTTCGTTGGCCAGCCTTCCGACAGCACTTCCGTAAAGCTGCAAGGCGAGATTACGCGGTTCGGAAATATCAACATTTGCTTCCGAAAAAGAGGGAATGGGCGAGAGAAGAACCACCCGTGCATTTAATCCGGCGACCTGCTCCAGTAGCTTTTTATAGCCATCATTAAACCGTGGAAGTCCGGCTTCTCCCTCCTGAGATTCTATGGCACCGTAACCGAATATCAAAACCGTAGGCTGGGCGTCTTTGATCTGCTGGATCAACAGCTCGTAAGCACTGGGCGGATTCGTTATATAACTCCGGGCTTCGCCGAAAACGTTATCCCCACTCCATCCCAGATTCCGAAATGTTATGTCTCTGTCCGGCCACCGCGTGGTAAGCGCCAGCTCCAGATAGCCAAACTCCTGGTCGTCCTCGAATATAGAATTTCCCACAAAAACAACGCGATCCCCGCTCCTCAATTCAAAGGGTTGAGAAACGGCCGGTTGCGCACCAGAAAATTGCCAGCAGAAAAACAAAAATAAGGTGTGGAACAGAGTGAAAGGCTTCCTTATCATTCTCATGCATTTGTTATTATAGTTACCCGGGTATAGCGAAGTAAAAGGCGCTTTACGTGTCGCAGGATTAAAAATAGTCCATCAAAAATTTAAGAAATTCTGTTCGTTTCCATCCTGTACTAACCTGTTAAAGATCTGTCACAAAAATGACCGGCAAGCGGAACAGACAAAAAAACAAGTGAATAGGTCTGCACGGAAGTACCCTCCCCAATGTATGCATTTTAACCGACCGCGCCTCATTCTCATAAATAAGTTCTAACTTCAAGTCGTGCTATAGGCATAGATCCCGGTACTTCCTATATGTGCCAGCCTTTGTTAGATTCAAATTTGTCATGATAATCCCCCCAGCAATGAAAAGTAAAGTATCTCCTGATATTCATAATGAATCCAAGTCCAGAAGAACAGCACTTTCCGTCCTCGGCACAGCCGGGCTTGGATTGATCGCAACAGCAGCTCAGGCACTACCTGTAAAAACTACGCGGGCTGCTACCCTCAAAATCTATAGAACGGTAGAGGAAATGGTGAGCGACAAATCCCTGAAAGATGGGATGTATGCCCAAACGCTGGGTTACTTTACGCCAGGAGACAATGGCGGCTGTGACTACGAGATAACTAAAAGACCATCCGATGACGGTGAGCTCCATCCGGGTAGCCTATCGGTGTCTGACATTCAGGCCAGAGTTATACACCGCGGATTTGTAAATTACAGGATGTTCGGAGCGAAATCTGACGGGAGCGGAGATGATGGTGTCGCCATAAAAGCTGCTCATGAATATGCCAACAGCGAGAATATCCCTGTTATAAATCTGAGTGGGGAGTACTGGATCAGGGAAACCAGGAATATCTCAATCAGCACAGACGTGAACTGGGGAGCTAGTATTTTTTATATTGATGAACAGAAAAACATAAGGGGAGAATCGAACTTTCTGGTACGAAGTAATTCAGCCCCCATCGAAATCAATCTGACTGTTCTGCAAAAATCAGCACTTTTGAAAAAATTAAAACCGGGAGTAAAACTTATCCCGGAGCTGGCCGATTACAAAAACCACCTCATCGTCATACAGGATGCAAACGACCGTATCGGCGTCAGAGCCGGTGCTAAATATAATGCATCATCCTGGGCGAAAGAAGAGCTATTCTACGTGGAGGAGATGGGGTATATTGTGGGTGATATTGCCTGGGAATTTAACGACTATACCAAGTTGACGGCATACCCCGCCGACAACCATTATTTAACCATAGAAGGCGGAGTTTTCTATTTATCGGGCGACAACCCAGGTCAGCTGTCCCGAGGATACTACGCCGGGGGAATTGCTACACGCAGAAGCCGTACCATAATCCGCAATCAGTGGGTAGGACTGAGCAAAGGTAAGCAGGACATATCCCTGACACCGCGGGCAGGGTTTTACACTTTCAACTATGTATACGACGTGCTGTTAGAAAACATACGTCTTATC
>CAZAVR010000081.1:0-12238 GCA_964488435.1 uncultured Cytophagales bacterium
GTTGAAGCGGGTGGTTGCAGTAGATTTGAAAGGGACATTCACCCGCTCTGTCACTGGAAGTGCATCCATATCAGCCCGCAGCGCTACAACCGGACCTGGTTTGCCACCTCTCAGAATGCCCACAACGCCGGTGACTGCGACTTTTTCCTGAACTTCAAGTCCGAGTTGTCTTAAATGACGAGCCACAATACCTGCGGTACGTACTTCCTCATTGCCCAGTTCCGGGTGTTGATGAAAGTCCCTGCGCCATGCAATAACTTTTTTTTCAACAGATATTGATTTGGCGATCACTTTGTTTTTAAGGGAGGTCCGGTCTGGAGTGGCCTGACCATTGCTGTCCGGAGATATAAGTAAAGACAAAATAAGCAATCCGGCAGCGGCTCTCATTTAAGGCAGATGGATAGGGGTTTGTAAAACACGAATATATTGAAATTATTATTAGAGTAAGCGTAGATATGTTTATATTGAAAGAATAGGCATCACAACGTCATGATATTTTAGATTTGGATCCGCGATTTCATGTCTGTTCATGAGTTGATCTGGCCCCGGTGGCATCATGGAAACGGGATGCACCTCAATGGATTTCCAAATAATGTTCTGTGTTGCTGGTCAGGATGGCCGGTAAATTGACTCTTTGGAGAAAATGAAAGTTAGATATTCTTCTGAAGGCTAGATTGCAGTGTATTTTCGGAATTAAATTCGGTTTCAAGGAGCAAGAGGCTGCAGCTAAGAGCCTCTTGCCGGTAGATGGAGTTGGTATGTTTGAATAGCAAAGCGACGGACGCCTGCATCTGGCTAAGAAATGGCCTTGTTGAGGAGGTTTCTTGTGATCTGTTGTACACGCGTATCAGGTCCGTGCGGACGGTTAAAATGTGACCAGGGAAGGGTATGCCCGGGAGGGCTGCTCAAGCCCTGCGCCCAGAAAATGGTGGAGGCATTGAATACGAAATTTTTCATCGGACCGGGAAATATGACCGCCTGCCATTTTGAGGGCACTGTGCCGCCTTGCCAGGCAATTCCTTCCGCAACTACTTCAAGTCCGGGTATATCAGCTGCGTCTCCATGAAATTCCCAACCGATAAGCCCGGGGATGTAGTCGCCCTTTTTCATTCCTGTATCTTTGAAAATCCAGTGGCTGGGATTTACAACTATCCAGTCTCCTCCTCCGTTAACCGGCTGAATGTTCCTGACGCCCATCAGAAATCCCTCGTCGGGTCCGCGTTCAGGAAAAGGGCCATGTTTTTCGTGTCTGGATATCGCATAGTAATTCTGGTCCCCATACGGGCCGCCTCTGAAAATGCGCCTGTTAGCCGCGCCTTTCGCGTTGTCAGAAAAGGGGGTGACCCAACATACGGAGTTTCCTGAGAAGAAGAGGAGGCTCACACCTTTATTCTTCATCAGCTCTACACTTTTAAACTGCCTGATATCCCAATATTCGTCGTGACCCACACTGAGGAAAGCTTTTGCTTTTAACCCGCGGTCGGGGGTCAGCATGTCACAATTGGCACAATAGGCCACATCATAGCCCTCTTTTTCCAGGAAGTAAGAAAATGGCCTCTCGAAGGAAATGAATTCGCCTGATCCAAAGGAAAGAGGGTCGTTCACTATGCCTGTGTATTGCGACTGTCTGCCGTAGGGGCGGTCAAAGCTAACAGCTGCCCAAGGACCTTGTCCTCCGTCCGGGTGGGTATAAAGCGAATAATTACTAGGCCATCGGTTGTACGCCTGCCAGGTGTTGTCTGAGCACTGGAACAGAAGGTCCGCCTGACGGTTATCGGTTATAATGAAAATAATATAACTCTCCCAATAGGGCATGTTTTCCTTTTCCGGCAGAGTTCTTAACTTACCAATATAAACACCGCTCAGCCAGTCGGCCGGAATTTTAAAACTTGTGGAAACGTCCCACGTACATTCATGTATATTTTTTTCTCCGGACGAGGGTGTCTTCTGGGTTTTACCCGGCAGAGGGCCTATACTTTTCACGAGCCTGGCTCCTGTACCACCATAGTATCCGGTACGGTAAATATCCAGTTTGTACGCAACAGCCGGAGAAACAGAAACCATCACATCAAGTTGCTCTCCGCTTCTGATACTTTGCCGTGAGCAATATCCCTCAATAAGGTCGGTGCGATGTAAATCTTTGTCATGACGGACGCGTGTAAGTTGCCAGTCCGTCGATCCTTTCTTTTTGTTCTCCTCCACGACAGGATTGCTTTTACCTGATGGCGAGTGAGTCAGACCTTCAGGCAATGTAAATGAGAGGCCGGTAGCAGCCGCTAGCTTGATCGCATTTCTGCGGCTGAATCTGTTTGTATTTGTTTTCTTCACTGGGCTAGGGATTTGTGTTTTGGTTAAAAAGCAAATCAGGCAGTTCTGAATTGTTCTGTTTTTAGGATTTAAGATGTGCGTGCCAATATGTCCGGTAGGGCAGGAGAGGATTTTTTTTAGGAAATAGCTCTGTCCAGAAGGTTACGGGTTATTGTTTGAATCCGATGATCAGGGCCGTGCGGTCTGCTCCAGTGTGACCAGGGCAAAGTATGACCTGGTGGCATACTGAGTCCCTGGGACCAGAAGATTGTTGACGCGCTGAAGACGAAATTACCTTTGGGCCCCGGATATAGTGTTGAGCACCATTTCTGGGGTTTGGTGCCTCCTACCCAGGCAAAGCCCTCTGCGACCACCTCCAGCCCGCTGATGGGAGGCGGATCACCCATGTATTCCCAGCCAACGATGCCGGGTATACAGTCGCCGTTTTTAATACCTGTACCTTTGAAAATCCAATGATTGGCATTTACTATTGTCCAGTCTCCACCGCCGTTTACCGGTCTCACATTTCTTACGCCGATAAGCTCCCCTTCATCCGGCCCCGCGTCGGGATACGGTCCATTTTTTTTTCTCAGAAAATCAGCACCTGTATGCGTCCCGTACGGACCGGAGCGATACAGGCGCCGGTTCGGATTTCCTTTATCATCAGATGAAAAGGGGCTTATCCAGCAAGCAGTGTTCCCCGAAAGAAACATCAGGTTTACGCCGTTCTCCTTTAAGGCCATAAGACTATTGTATTGACGCTTGTCCCAGTATTCGTCATGGCCGTTGCTGATAAACGCCTTACATTTCAGGCCTCTTTCCTGTGTGGTCATGTCGGAATTTGAGCAATAAGTTACATCGTACCCGTGTTGCTCAAGAAAATAGGCCAGGGGCTGTTCAAAGGCAAGGAATTCGCCCGAGCCGAAAGAGAGCGGATCGTTGACGACAGCAGTGAACTGGGCTTGACGGCCGTATGGCCTATTGAAGCTGACATGGGCAGAAGGTGAGTGGTCACCGTCAGGATGTGTGTAAAGGGAGTAATTGCCCGGCCACCTGTTATAGGCTTGCCAGGTATTGTCCGAACATTGGAAAAGAATGTCAGCAGGGCGTTCGTCTTTTACAATGAATACGACGTAGCTTTGCCAGTACGGTGCGTCTTTTGTGTCGGGAAGTGTGGTTAGTCTGCCAAGATATACGCCGCTTACCCAATGTTCGGGAATTTGAAGTGAAGTGGAGACTTCCCAGTTGCATTCGTGCATGTTATCCGGTTTTCTGGGTTCTGGTGTCTCTTGCTTTTTTCCTTGAAGCGGGCCAATTTTTTTCATGAGCCTGGCGCCCTTGCCTCCATAATATCCTGTTCTGAAAATTTCGAGTTCAAATGCGCATTCGGGGTTCGTGGAAACCATTATATCGATGCTTTCACCTGCCTTTACACTCTGTCTCGAACAGTACCCCTCAACCCATGGTGTGCGTTGTCCGATTCCGTCAGGCCTGACTCTCGTAAGCTGCCAATCGTTCGACCCTTCCTTCCTGTTCTCTGCTACGATAACCGAGTTTTTTTTTGACGCGCTCATCATAGAACTTCCCAGGCCCAGAGCGGCAGTTTTTTTGATGGCTGAACGTCTGTTTATAGTATTACCCATTTTTTCTGATCAATTATGTAAACACTGTTCGGGTATAAGTACGCTTTTTGATATAGATGCAGACCATGAACACAAATGGTCTTGTCATAGGAGATCAGGAGCTTTTCTGTTTGCAGCCGGCCGAAGGAACGTGGTACCCCGGCCGACTGCTGTTTCCCAAAAAAACGCTACTGCCAGCCCGGGTTCTGCCTGAGTGCAGAAACCCCTCCTTTTTCTTTTACGCTTAGCTCAATCTGTTGGACGGGAATAGGCAACACTTCGTGTTTCCCTTTGACAAAGACCCCTTGTTTGTAGTTATTGGCGGGATTAAACGCAGCTCTCACAGCTTCCCGCTTCATGAAGGCGTTGACGCTGGCGGCCACGTCAAAGTCATTTCCGTCGTACCGGACCAGGTCAAGAAGGCGATGGTGTTCCATAGCCAGTTCCAGTCTTCGTTCAAAACGTACGGCTTTGCGTGAATAGGATTTTCCGTTGGACGTGAACTGACCGTTGTAAAGTCCGACTTTGTAGTTCGCAGCGGGTACATTGGTAAATCCGGCGGTCGGTTTGGTCGGGTCAACGTAGGTATGTACCCAACCTGCCTGGTTTGCTGCCCTGGCACGAACCCTGTTGACATATTCTTCAGCGCGGGCGAGTGTTCCTACTTCGACTTCACATTCAGCGGCCCATAGCAACACATCAGAAAAACGAATAAGATTATAGGGATTGCTCGTTCCGCCGCCGCCGCCTTGCCGTTCAGCTGCGACATTGGCCTGTGTAGCTATATTCTTTATGGAGTTATATGGGCCGGAGGTAAACTGATTTCTCACCCAGGCTTTGCCCGGATGTACGCCCCAGTCCAGAAAGGGGATACCTCTGCGGCCAATGTTATGATCCAGGCGGGAATCGAGGGTGCCTTTATAAGGTGTAAAGGGATCGTTGGAGTTGAGTCCCTGATCGTTGGGGATTGGGGTGTTCTGATAGGTGTCAAGCAGTGGTAAACCCGTTTCAGAATCGGTCTGGTATGCGTCGACGAGGTCGAAGGTTGCCTGGTACCAGCCGTAGCAGCAGGTGGACGGGCTACCGAAGGGGCCGTTGTAAAAATCCATTGGATTGCCATTGTTGCCGTTCGCGCCGTCATTGACCGACATTTGTGCTGTAAATACTGCTTCAGGTCCATGCTTTTTGTCAGCCCGGAAATTGTCTCCGTACTTCGGCAGCAGATCGTATTTTTTGCCGTTAGAAGTTTGACCGTTTGCTATAATATCGTCCAGCAGAAGTTTGGCTTCTGTGAATTTTTTTTGAAACATGTAGGTCTTGGCAAGAAACGATTTGGCGGCCCATCGATTCCCCCTTCCCACCTCCTGTTTAGTGGCGGTCAGATTTTTGGCCGCAAAATCAAAATCAGCTTCTATTTTAGGATACACGGGCTCAGTGTTGGGGACGAAATAGTTGCCTTCCGAGTAGCTTATATTTTCGTCAATCCAGGGTACATTTTTCCATAGCATTGTCAGGTATAAATAGTAAATGCCTCTTAAAAATCGCGCTTCTGCTTCCACCTGTAAGGCCTCCTCAGTGGAAATGTTAGTGGCTTTTGGAAGCAGTTTCAACACATCGTTGCAACGTTGTACAGCTGAGTAAAGGAAGCGCCAGCGACTATTGAATTGCGCCATCGAAGGATCGGTTAAAAACGCATCTATAGGGCTTACGCCGCTTTCGGTTCCGATGCGGGCATCATCGGTAGCTATTAATACCGACCAGCCCGACGTATAATCTCCTCCCACCGCACCGCCTCCGTCAAGCAGGGAGTAAGCGCCGACCAACAAACCGTTAACCCCTTCCTTACTTGAAAGTGTCGATTCATTCAGTGAAGCGAAGGGTTCGATCTCCAGGAAGCTCTTGTGACATGACGGTGTCAACGCAAGCAATAGGAAGACCAGGGATGTAGAAAATATTCTATTTTTCATCTTTAAGAGATTTTAAATCTTTGAAATTGAGGTCTTTGTTATTTAAAGCAACAGTGTCTGTCCAACCGGTATTTTTTTATATTCCGGTTTCTAGAAGCTGAGGTTTATTCCAAAAATGTAACTCGTTTCGTTATTGGGATAGTGACCGTAATCTATACCGAAGCCTGAAGAAGATCCGCCGAGTTCGGGGTCCAATCCTGAGTAGTTGGTAATCGTAAACAGGTTAGACGCCTGAGCATACAGTCTGAGGTTGGATAGTCTTACTTTTTTCAGCAATGCACTGTTTACATTGTAGCCCAATATCAAAGATTTTAGCCGCAGGTAAGAGCCGTCTTCGATATAGAAGGAGTTGTTTACCGTAGTGGTGCTAAATGATGTTGCGGCTTCCACTTTCGGGATCGTTGTGTTTTTGTTTTCGGGGGTCCATGCTTTTAAGAGATCATTGCTCTTTTGTTCTTTATAGTTTTGCATGAAATGCGTATAGGCTTTCAGGCTGTTGTGAAGTTCGTTGCCTTGTGAACCATAGAAAATTCCCGTAAAGTCGAAGCCTTTGTAGCGGAGCCCAAGGGTAACTCCGTAAGTAAAATCCGGATTCGGGTTGCCCAAATGAACCTGATCGTTTGCAGTAATAGTTCCGTTTCCATCTGTATCCTGGTATCTGAAGCGTCCGGGTGCAGCCCCACTCTGTGTGGGAGCTTCGGCTACTTCGCTGTCGCTATTAAAAAGCCCCAGGATTTTATATCCATAGAACGAACTCACGGGATAACCCACTTCATTGCGCGCAATATTACCTATACCATACTGTGTGGCGGAATAGAAATAGCCTGGGTCGGGTATATTGACTACCTTATTTTTGTAGGACGTGAAATTCAGTCCGACCGAAAACTGAAGATCCTTTGTGAGGTTATCTTCAAATCTTACAGAGGCATCGATACCGGAATTCTGAATGTCTCCAATGTTGATTGTGGGTGCCGTAGCGTCACCGAGAATTACGGCCGGGAGTGGTTGTGAGAAAAGAAGGCCGTTGATGGATTTTTTGTAATATTCTATAGATGTGGAGAGCCTGTTGTTGAAAACTGTCGCGTCAATCCCGAAATTGGATACTATATTTTCCTCCCAGCCTGTATTCAGGTTCCCGATCCGTGACTGAGCAAAACCCTGCGTGATAGCGCTGCCCGAGCCGGTGATGTCATAATATGTATTGCTCAGACTACTTCTGTAAAGAGAAAATGAGTTATCTCCGCTTACATTGTTCTGAGAACCCAGTATACCATAACTTCCCCTCAGCTTCATGTCATTGATCCATCCTATGCCTTTCATGAATCCTTCTTCCGAAAGGCGCCAACCCAGGGAGAAGGAGGGGAACACCCCGTATCTCTTGTTGGGGCCGAAGCTGGAAGAACCATCTCTTCTCAGGGTAATTCCCAGCAGGTATTTGTCGCTGAACGCGTAGTCGAAGCGGCCGAAGACAGAGAACAGCGAGTTAGCTGCAATGGTGCTAGCTGCTGTGATGTTCATCGTCCCGTTGTTCAATACGAGATAGTTCATGTTTTCGGAAAAGAATCTTGCCGAACCGCCTGTGATGCTTCTGGAATCAGATTTGATTGCCTCCGTCCCGAGCAGGACGTTGATACGATGCTTTTCAACGAGTTTGTTGTAAGCGATAGTATTTGTCCAGGTCATGGTTTTGCCAAACGAAGACCCCACGCTTAGTGTATTATCCTGTGTGCTTTTTTCGATATTTTCTGTTTCTGTTGCCGTGAAATTTTGTGTGAATGCATTGGATACGTTATAACCGATACTCGTTTTTATCATGAAGTCGTTCAGTATATCCGCTTCTGCATAGGCGTTCCCGATAATATGCCATGTGGAGTTGATGTCTTTGACGTTATTACGTACCTGTACAGCAACCGGCTGACCGATGACGCCGAGGTCTGGTCCGCCAAAAGTCCCCGCCCAGTTACCTTTTATGTCTTTTAAGGGGACAACCGGCGACATCCGGTAAGCGGCTGTCATCATTCCCGTGTTTGAGGCCGGAACATCGCGATGAATGATGTTGGCGTTTTCTCCTACCCGAATATGTTTTCCGATATTGAATTCCGTGTTTATTCTGACGGAATATCTTTTTTCATAAGTTTCCACCATTGTACCGGTGTGATTAAGATAGGCCAGGTTAAAAAGGTACTTGGACTTTTCGGTGCCTCCACTGGCTGTAAGACTGTGGCTGATTCTGGGGGCTTGTTTAAAGATATTGTGAAACCAATCCTCTCCCGTTTTATTTACTTCCTGAATGATGTAATTTTTACCGGTGTTCCTGGGTTCATAAAAGTACCTCGCAGGATCGACCGCGGGATCTCCTGCCATGGCTGCGCCTGCGCCACTTGGTCCTCTGAAAGTATAATCCGGCATTCCATTTTTAAACAATTCATTTCCGGGGAAGGCTGTGTTCATTACTTTCATCCAGTCAGAGGAGTTCAGCAGATTATAAGGGTTTCCCGGCAAGGGATTCTGAATACCGTAAAAGGCGTCGTAAGAAATAGCAGGCTTTCCTGTTTTTCCTTTTTTCGTTGTCACCACAATAACCCCGTTCGCCCCTCTTACACCATATATCGCGGCTGCTCCGGCATCTTTCAAAATCTGTATGGATTCTATGTCATTTGAATTGATATTGTTCAGGTTCTGCTGGATTCCATCCACGAGGACCAGAGGGTCTGTATTCCCAAACGAAGTGACTCCCCTGACGAATATTTTGCTGGGTGTGCCAGGTATACCTGAATTGATCACGTTTACGCCTGAGACCAGTCCCTGAAGCGATTGTTGGGCTGATCCCGGGGATGTTTTATTCAGTTTATCTATATCGACAATCGATACGGATCCGGTGATGTCCTTTTTCTTTACAGAAGAGTAACCGGTTACGATCAGTTCTTCAAGCATGGCAACGTCCTCTTTCAGGATGATTTTAAGTTCGCCGGCATTTCCTACGATCAGCTCTTTCGGTGTGTACCCCAGAAAAGAGAATACAAGTACGGCATTCTGATCAGGTACTGTGATTGAAAAATTTCCTTCCTGGTCGGTCATCGTTCCCCGTTGACTGCCCTTGAGCAAAACGCTTACACCCGGGAGCTTTTCCCCGTTCTCGGCAGAAACCTGTCCCTTAACCGATATGTCTATAATCCTGGAAGAAATTGGCGAAAGAGACAATGCCTGAGGCCCACTTATCTGCCAGTTCATTTTTGCTTCCTCTGAAATTTTGGTCTGGCCTGATGCGGGTGTTGCCGGAGCGAGGCCTTTGACGTCTTTTGTATTTGCTTTTTTTATCAGGACCCGGTTTTTTCGAATATTATAAGTGAGGGGTTTTTCTTTCAGAACTGCATTGAGAAGTTGATTGATGTCTCCGCCTGCAAAATCAACAGTTACCGGACCGACTTTTTTAACGATCTGGTTATCATAAAGGAAAATGTAGTCGCTTTGTTTTTCGATCTCTCTGAAGACGGTAGAGAGGGGGGCATCTTTCACGGAAAGAGCAAGCTTTTGTGAGAATCCCATGCCTATGACCATAACCATGGCGAAGGCCGTTAGAGACCGTTTAGAAATACCTGAAGGCATTTTGGGACGTGTAAATGTATACGTCATCCTTCTGCGGGAAAAGTGAAGCATAGAAATGAGGTTTTGGAGTTGGAATAGGTTATTGAATATTTTTTTTAGCATAGCAATTCTTCTTCCTCAATAAGGAATCATGCGGAAAAGAATATTTGTTGACACTGTGCTTAGCGCATGTTTGGACGGCCTTTGCTTACGATAATTTTTTCTTTATCCAGTTTGAAATACAGGTCTCCCACTTCAAGGATGGCTAAGACTTCAGAAAGAGGAGCAGTGCGTTCTATCTCTCCGACGAATTCGTGTTTCTCAATATCACTTTCATAAACTACTTCCACATTGTACCACCGGCAGATCTGACGCATCAGTTCTTCGAGGCTTATGTGATCAAACTTGAAGTATCCGTTTTTCCATGCTACGGCAGCGTCGGTATTAACCTGAGTGATCTTCAGTTTCTTTTGGTGGTTTTGAGAGGCTGCTTCTCCACCGGACATGTATTCCAGCTGCTGGCCGGGCCGGAGAAGTATCTGCCGGTTATCCGCATTTTTAAAATTTACCCTTATACTTCCTTCAACCAGGGTTGTCCTGATAGCGGCTTCATCAGTGTAGCTGTTTACGTTGAAACGGGTGCCGAGTACTTCTACTGTCTGTTGACCTGCCTTGACGAAAAACGGTATTTTTTTCCCGTTTACGAAGAATTTGCTGACTTCGAAGTAAGCTTCACCCCTGATTTCCACTGTTCTTGCGTCATTCGGAAATTTGGTAGGGAACCGGATGGAAGAGCCAGTGTTGAGCCACACCCTGGTGTCGTCGGGTAAACGCACCATGTATTGACTGGCCAGGGGCGTGGATATCTGGTGAAAGACTGCAGCGCCTGGAGAATGTACCGAACGTGTGGTGTTGTATTCTGGTTTGTAATGCAATTCTCCGTCTTTTGTTTTGAATACTTCTGTGCCGCCCTCATTGGCCAGAGACCCTGAATCTGTTTTGTTCAGATCTATCTCGGTGCCGTCTGAAAGGGTTAAAAACGCCCTGTGTATTTCCCGGGGTTCTTCTTTTGCAGATGCCGGCCGGCCGGCCGCGGGCACGAGAGGATTGCTTTCTGATCTGTTTAGGTAAAGCCCCAGCTGTACGACAAGCACCAGGCAAGCAGCAGCCCCCAATAGAAGCAGCAAGCTTCTTTTGAAATAGCCGAAAGGAACCGACGCTTTGTCAGTATGGAGCAACAGATTTTTCCATACCTGATCCAAACGTTCATCCAGTTCAACCGGATCTACATCGATTTTCTGGGACCGCGCATAGTCGAGATACCAGCTTTCAAGCCAGATCTTTTCCTCCGCAGACAGGGAACCATTTTTATGTTTTCGGAACAGTGTTTTAATTTTCGGCGTATTCATCAGAGGCCTTTTTTGTTATCGATAAATTTCCGGACTATAGGTGCCTGGTCGGTTAAGGCGCGTAGGTTTTAACAGCTTGATCAGAAGCAAGATTCCTTTTTTTCTAGTTCCTGAAATGGTGAAAAATCAAAAGTGTGATCAGGTAGATAATATCAAGTTTGCTCCGTATCCGTTTCAAGGCGTTGTTTACCTGCTTTTTAACAGTCTTGTCTGAAATGATAAGGGTTTCGGCTATTTTCTTGTACGAAAATCCTTTTTTGCGACTCATTTCAAAGATTTCACGCATTCCGGGCGGCAAAAGAGCGACCTCTCGTTCAATCAGTTCATAGAGTTCCCGTTCACAGACCTGGTTGTCGGTAAGCGCTTCTCCTTGTTCCTGAAAGGCCGTCAGTGAGTCGATGTAACGCTTTTCTATTTTTTTATGTCCAATGATGTTCAGAATCCTATGCCTGACCATGCTGAACAGATAGCGGGCGAGATCTGTTTCCAGCAGAATGGAAGTTCTTTTGCTCCACAGTGTAACAAAAATATCCTGTAATACGTCCTGGGCTTCGTCATGGCTGCGTAGCATTCTGAAAGCATGGATATATAAAGGGCCTTTATAGCGGCTGTATATTTCAGCAAAGGCAGTTTTGTCGTCCTCAGAAATAAACAGCAGCAATTCCAGGTCGCTGTGGTCTTTGTACTGACTACCCATAGACATTTGTATCTCTATAAAATTTACCTGTAATCGGGGAAATCGTATATTCTTTAATAGCTAATTAGCTTGATGTGATGGCCTTATATTGTAAAGAGGACATGCTTATCTTTTGTTTTGTTCCTACGGATGGTTTTATATGTTGTATTGGAAATGTCTAAATATAAATTTTTTTCGCCCTATATAGTAAAGACAGCTAACTCTGAAAAAAGTAGTACATGAGGAAGAAATTTTTTACGAATAAAAATCGAGTATTTTTATAACTAACTGATTATGAATAATTTAAATATTTCTTGTGGAATAATAATTGTTGGTTTTCTTTATACTACAATCTGCCAATGACTACCTTTACACCGTTAAGTCTGTAGCTGTGAGAAGCACATAAAAATACCGATCGTTATGACATCCATTTTCCTCCTTGCTTTATCTCTTGTTCAACCGGCCACGGCTGTTGATACCGTTGAAAAAAAAGCCGCCGAATTCGAAAAAAATAGTCCTTGTGCCGGTACCCCAACGTCCTTTTCTTACGATCAATAAGGAGGAGATTGCTCGTGCCCGGAAGCGCGCTGAAACGGAGGCCTGGGCTAGGGAAATAAAAAACAAACATCTTAAAATAGCAGATACCTGGCTTGACCGTGGTTACGACTTTGT
>CAZAVR010000082.1:0-12186 GCA_964488435.1 uncultured Cytophagales bacterium
ATTGAAGGGATATGGGAGCCTGATAATAAAGTACTGGACGGGAAAGTTACATTGCACTTGGAAAACCACGAGGTTAATTATCACATTGAAGTTAAGAAGGAGCTCCGGAATCATCATTTACCCTATATTAAAAACCTCAACAGAGATTATCCTCCTGTTTTAGTTGTCGCGCGGCGTTTATTCCCCAAAATCAAGGAGGAACTAAGACATCAGAATATTGCATATCTGGAAGGAAACGGCAATGTATTTCTCAAATACAGCGGAAGTCTGCTGTGGATAGACGCCAATCCGCCCCTTCCTGCAGAACCGGAATCGCGTAGCAGGGCATTTACGAAAACGGGACTGAAGGTACTTTTCCAGTTTTTGCTTGACGAAACCTGGATTAATAAGCCTTACCGCCAGATTGCAGAACGTACCGGTACTACGATCGGCAATATCACCCATATTATGAGGGGATTGAGAGAAGAGGGATTTCTGCTTTCCATTACCCAAGACGAATATGCACTGAATAACAAGAAAGAGCTAGTAAACGCCTGGGTCTTGGCGTATGAACAGCGCCTGAAACCGACGTTGAAGATAGGGACTTTTCGCTTTTTAAAAAACGATGACTTCGATCATTGGAAAGACCTGTCCTTACAAGCCCGAAAAACCTGGTGGGGGGGCGAAGCAGCAGGAGATTTAATGACACACTATCTCAAACCTGCTGAATTGACGCTGTACACGAGAGAGACAAGGAGTGAACTTATTCAAAATTACCGCCTTGTTCCTGATGAAAAAGGTTTCATAAAGGTTTATGACGTATTCTGGCAGCAGGATAGTAAGGGGCAAACAGTTCCGGCATTACTTGCGTACGCCGATTTGATGAACGTAGGCGACAGGCGATGTACAGAAACCGCTCAAAAGATTTACGATGAGTATTTACAAAATCAACTTTAAACAGATACGGCTGCAGTCGGATATCTCGGGAATGCTATCTGCCCTGGAAAGAGGTTTTAGGAAGTTTGAAATAGACTACTATCTAGTCGGGGCGGTTGCCAGAGATGTCTGGATGAGTGGGATCAACAAGATACATGCCGGAGGACAACTGCTGATATTGATTTCGCTGTCCTAATAAATGACAAAGGACGTTATGAAAATCTTAAGACTTATTTGGTCCAATATGAGGGGTTTCATCCTACACGCGAAAATGCTTTTGTCTTGTTATGGAAGGATAAAACGGAAGTGGATCTAATGCCTTTTGGAGCAATTGAGGATGAAAATGGCAAGGTGACCGTAGATCCCAGGTAGAAATCGAACTTCCGAAAAAGTGCCGTAGAGATGCCGTGAAGCAGGTTTTTTAGGAAATCTTATACGTTAGCTTAAAAATTCCCGTCACAAAGATCGAACTATAAATGTCCTGGCAGTAACAGCCTGGCACACAAACTCTTATTGGCATAAAAAAAAGGAGACAATTGCCAGGCAGTGTCTCCTTAAGTGACCGCGACGGGAATCGAACCCATATCTAGAGTTTAGGAAACTCCTATTCTATCCGTTGAACTACGCAGTCAGGTATAATACAGGCCGGAAACTCAGGATAGCTGTGATTTTCCGGCCTGCAAATTTCTGAAATTTTAAATCATAAAGCAAGTCAGTCGCCAAAATCCTCATCAGGAACACCGACCCAGTTGGGATAAATAGTGTAATGACGGGCCTTCACAAGCCTGAAGATCTCATCGCGAAGCTCGCCGAGGTTTTCGTTTTTCTCGGCTGAGATGAAAACAGTATGTTCGGCTTTCTGTGCCATGTAGCTGCGTTTCAGTTGCTCGGTGAGCGCTTCGATGGACAGTTCGGGCGGCGTAGCGTCCAGTCCGTTTTCATCCAGGTAATTGTCTCCGACAAACGGTTGATAATTGTCGATTTTATTAAAAACCATGATAACGGGCTTATCGGATGCCCCGATCTCGGCCAGCGTGCTGTTGACGACCTCGATCTGCTCTTCGAACGTGGGGTGCGATATATCTACCACGTGGAGGAGGATGTCGGCTTCGCGGACCTCATCGAGCGTGGACTTAAAAGACTCGATCAGTGTTGTCGGCAGCTTCCTGATAAAACCGACGGTATCGGTGAGCAGGAACGGGATATTTTCGATCGTGACTTTCCTGACGGTTGAATCTACCGTAGCGAACAGCTTGTTTTCGGCAAAAACATCCGCTTTGGCCAGCCGTCGCATCAGCGTCGATTTCCCGACGTTGGTATAGCCGACAAGCGAAACCCGGACCAGCCTCGACCTCTCTTTCCTGCGGGTGACACTCTGCTTATCATACTTTTCGAGCTTGTCCTTAAGGAAGCTTATACGGTCCTGCACGATACGGCGGTCAGTTTCGAGCTCTTTTTCTCCCGGTCCGCGCATCCCCACACCTGCCTTTATACGGCTTAAGTGGGTCCACATGCGGGTCAGCCTCGGGTACATATATTGGTATTGCGCCAGTTCTACCTGGGTTTTGGCCTGGGCGGTCTGGGCCCGCATCGCAAAAATGTTAAGGATCAAAAGGCTTCTGTCCAGCACTTTTATATCTTTGAAATGCCCTTCGAGGTTCCGGACCTGGGAGGGAGACAGATCATCGTCAAAAATGATCATATCTACCGGTTCGGCCTGGATAAAAGTAGTGATCTCTTCCAGCTTCCCTTTCCCGACATAGGTACGTATATCGGGCCTGTCGAGATTCTGGACAAACTTCCGGAGGGTTTTAACACCGGAAGTGGCGGCCAGGAACTCAAGCTCGTCGAGGTACTCTTTGGTTTTTTCCTGAGATTGGTTTTTCGGGCTGACGGCTACCAGCACAGCGGTTTCCTGTACGGTTGCCGTTGAAATCATCTTGTTTTTATCGATCATATATGGTGTTTGTTGTCTGTTATGTAAAAATCCGGTCGACGGGCAGCGTTATTGCTTCCATCCACGGCATCATGGCATTGAAGAGCCTGATCTGTGTGAAGTTATTGAGATCTTCGGGGCGGATATAGGCCGGGGAAATAGTTCCCTGCCGGAGCAGTAACTCTCTCTGCGTGCCTTTTAGCAAAGGTTCAGCAGGAGTCAACCAGTTGTTATCCTTCAAGAGCGCAATATTACAGACATAGGTATCCGTCAAATAGCCATTCCGCACAATGAGTACATCGTCGCATTCCTTTCTTTGGCTATAGATTCTATCTAAATCATGACGCTGTCTGTATTTAAAAGAGTAATCGATTGTTTCATTATGTACCATTTGCAGGGAGGCTATCTGCCGCCGGGAGTATATTTCCCATTCGACGGATTCGATATAGCGCCTGTAGGTGACCCTGCACTTATACACGTGTGTGGGTAACAAATCCGGTATTTGGATTAGTTCCCGAAGGTCCGGGAAATCGTGGGCATCGAAAAGCGCCTCCCGGGTACGATGCATCCTTTGGTTGTGAAATCCGATGTTTTCCAACCGTGAATGAACACATCTTATGGTTTCGATACAGGCCTCGCTTTTTGTCATTGGCGGCAGTACTCTGTGAGGTAGCGAAATCCGGCCGACCGACCGGATTCAGGACAAAAAAACTATTTTATCTGTATGTGACAAATGATTTTAAGCCATTTTTTAAATGTGTTTCTACCCGAGGAAATATCGCAGAAGTTATGAATCATTTTAATCAGCTCTGTCGGGAAACCGCTCAAGGACAAAATAAAACCTGCCGCGTCTTATATACTGATAAAGAAGTGTAAACGGGCCGGCATGGGGGTATACCTGGCTTACTTTAAAATGGAGGTTGACGAATTTAGTGTATATAAGCCTGCTCAGGCTCATTTCGGCTCTTGTCTTTTCACTTATCAAAGTTAATACGGGTGGTCTGATCGGTTTTACAGGCGCAGGAGCATATACACCATATTCCAGAAGGACAGAACACGCGTAGTCGAACACGTCTTCTTTTTTTTCATCTCGGAACAGTTGCCTGACCTCCGCCCAGAATGACTTTCCCGAAATCTCGTTTAATATTGACATATCAATGATCCAATTGAGGTTATCACGGCTTCTTCCCATAGCGGCGTGTAACAGGATTATAAACACATCATAAGGCAACTGAGGTTTTTTGGCTCCGGGAAGTAATTCATATTCATCCACGTGCGCCCATAGTTTTTCTGTAAAGGCCTGTGAGGCAAATGATCCTATACGCCAATGGACGTCGACCCGGGTATCCAGTAGTTGATGAGCACATTCTATCCCGTGCATAAAATCAATCATGAGCCGCGGAGCGTGCCGTAAACGGGCTTCAGCTCGCCAGTTAGGGACATAACCGATATCTTTCAGCAGGGAAAGTGCACGATGAAGATCAGCCGGCCGGACCAGTATATCAAAATCACCCATTGTCCTCAGCTCCTTTTGCTCATAGTAGCTCCTGGTAGTAGCTCCCTTAATGACCATATGCCCGATATTTGCCGCCGTCAGCACGGCGATTACCTTGTTCAACTGGTCGTTGATGTGCTGGGTTTTCAGCCACCAATGCTTAAAAATTACTTTCAGCCGCTTGTCGTGCCGGGTAGTGATTCCGTCCTGCTGGTTCTTATGAAGGAAATAAGGGGTAAGGCGCGAGGAGCTATAGTCGAGGTCGTCTATTACTACTGTTTCCTCCCATTCACTGACCCAGTGCTGCCGTTCGGCTTTCGAGGAGGCAAGGCAGGCTTTCACTATCAGATGTTGGACGTGGCTCAGATCGCTGGTCATATCAGAATTGTTTGATTTCGTCGGCAATGTCTTCAAAGCCATTTTGATGGCTGATGATCACAATGATCATATGCTGCTTCAGGTTGAGTACTTCTCTTTTGATTTCTGCAATTGCATGCTGGTCCAGGTGATTGAGCGGTTCATCGAGAATGAGCACTTCAGCCGGACGCAGCAATTCTCTGATGAGCGCGATCCGCTTCGCTTCTCCTCCCGACAGGCCTTCTCCTCTTTCTCCAACTTTCCGTTCGCCGGTGGCAAAGCCTGCAGGCAGCAGGCCGGACAACCATGTAAGGGCTACATTGTTCCATGCTTTATCCTCGTCAGGGTGTCCAAAAACCGTGTTTTCCTTAATCGTCCCCATGAATATGGGGGAGTGCTGATTAAGGAATGCAAACCTGCTCCTGAGGTCTCTCAGGCTGTTCCAGTCTGACGGCACGTCGTTGATCATCAGCTTTGCTTCGCTTGGAGAAAGCAGGCCCAGCAGCAAATGCGCCGCTGTCGATTTGCCGGTGCCGTTATTCCCTTTCCATAAGTAGATCTTTCCCCTTTCCAGATCAAACTCCGTCTGCAGCAGTTCCGTGCTGTCGGGAAAAGGAAAAGTAAGATCCCGGATGGTTATTTTATGGATCGGCGCTATTTCTGATGACGCAACGGGCTTCTCTTCTTTTAATTCAAAGAACTCCAGCAGGCTTTTCAGTGCTTCCTGGCTTTCCATAAAATTGTTAAGAGCACCGGGGGCCTGTGTGAGGTTGCTTTGAATAACGGTGACGATGAGGAATACAAAAAGCAATTCATGCATGGTTACATACCCGTTCTGTACCATGTAAATACCGGTAATCAATATGGCCACGCGCACTACGTTGCTGACAAGCTGATTGATGTTCCTCCAATAGGCCTGGCTCTCGACCACACGGGCGTTGGAAGCCAGGAAAGCCGCGGTATTGCGTTGATGGGAAGCGAGGGACTCGTCGTAACCCCTGTTCAGCTTGATCAGGTCGAATTGATCGACGCTTTTGGAAATCCAGTGGTGCTGGTGCCTCCAGGCATTGTGAAACTGCCCCAGATAAGGCCTCGATTTGTGCGAGGAAAGAAATTGCACGGCTATACTGGTCAGTAATGCACCCAGGCATAAAAGAAACAACGGCATACTTATAACCGCGATAAAAAAGGTAAGCACTACGACGATCACGCCGTTGACAATAAGGGTTTCCAGCAATGCGCTCAGGCCTGCCCTGACCCGCCAGGTATCCATCATGATCAGGTCAAAGTAATAGACCCGGGTTTTACTATGAAAAGTGCGCCATTCCAGGTTCATCATTCTTTCCCAGACTTTGTTAGTAAGACCGGATGAAAAATCCTGGAGGATACGAAGGTTTAGTGCCGACTGCATATGGGCCAGGACGGCCGAGAGTATCAACAGCAGCATAACGGCCAGTATACCTGAATAGAGCTCGTTCACAGGCCGTTGATCTATATTTTTAACCAGATAAAACAGGGAATAGGGCCATATCAGGGAAACTCCTATGCGTGTCACTCCATAGACAACCGTGAGAACTAACTGTTTCCCGGGGATAAATCTTAAGATAGCTGACCACTTAAGAGCCTTCGTTTGATCCATTGCGGCCAGGTTCTGTTGTTCTGCGTTTCTCATCCATGTGTATTTTCAATATTTCGAGAAAAGCATTTTTCCCGATCGAACCGGTCGTATTCCGGGTATGGACCCGCCGGTAGGCGAGTACTTCATCCAGCATCGTGATTTCTTTTCCGGCTCTCTGAACCCTGCTGAACCACTCTATGAAGTCACCGGTTTTAATGGTTTCGTTAAAGGGGCCGAAAGTATCGAAAAGCGACCGTTTGCCCAGGAAAACAAGCTTTAAAAAGCCTTTCAGAGGTCCTGAGCGTGCTTTTGACACTTTAGGAATACCTTCGTCGAAAGATTCAAATTCCTGCAGCATCGTGAAGCATATATCACTCCCGCTCCGTTCCAGGCAAGCCATCTGCTTTTCGAGCTTTTGCGGGTGCCATAGATCGTCGGCATCCAGGAAAGCGACAAAGTCCGCCTCAACGTAAGGGATTGCCGCATTCAGACTCGCCGATATGCCGGCATGCGCCCGTTCTACTACCCTGATCCTGGAATCTGTACTGCTCAGGCTTTTAAGAATTTGTAAGGTACTATCGGTTGATCCGTCGTCTACGATAATGATATTCAGGTTTTTCCAGGTTTGATTCTGAGCGGATTCAACAGCTTCTTTTATGAAGTTTTCGCCGTTGTAGACGGTTATAATCACGTCGATGGAGGGCCGGCTCATTTTCCTTTTGTCTGTTTATAAAGTACGGCCAGAAATTCACGTCGCATTGTTTCTTTGTTCAGTCCGGCGTTGGCACCATGGTACCATTTTTCGAGCAGCAGCCTGTTTACGTTATTTTCTTTGAAGCCTGCGTTGCGTAGCTTCCTGATCAGATCGACATCGCTTGAGGTCGTCATCGACTCTTCAAATCCATTTACTGTGCGCAAGGCATGCCGGCGGATCAGCAAAGCGCTTGGAAAAAGGCTACGGCGTTCTTTGAACAGCTCGTCGCTGAAATTAGCCGGAAGTATTACTCCTTCGCGACAGCGAAAGATATTGTTGCAGGTTACAAAAGCACAGTAGGGATCGGTCTTTAAAAGATCCCATTGCTCGCGAAGCTTGTCGGGCAGCCAGATATCATCCTGGTCCAGGAGCGCGATAATTTCTCCTTTTGCCTCTCCGATTCCTTTATTGCGGGCTGCGGCTACGCCTGCGTTTTCCTGCCGGATCACTTTTACAACGGGGTAATGCTTCCTGACATAGTCGCCGCCGGCATCGGCTGACCCGTCGTCTACGACAATAAGCTCCCAATTCTTATAGGTCTGAGCCAATACGCTTTCTATCGTGTTGCCGATCAGGTTTTTCCCGTTGTACAGGGGTATTACAATGCTTATCAGCGGATCTTCCTGCTGTACTCTGAAATCTTTTAATTGGGGAATGTTCTGGTTGAGGTCCATGTTTTTTCTCCTGCTGACAGATTTATGAAGGACTCTTAAAAGCTGCAGATCATCTATCTTTTTCTCGAAGGACATGTTGTTTCCATGCACATGATAGAGCAGAGTAGTAGCTTCAGAAATGACTATGCCGGTGTTATTCTCACGCAGGCGGAGCCACCAGTCCACGTCTTCGCTGAACCTCAGCGATTCGTCGAAAAATAGGCCTCTTCCGAACAGGCTTTCTCTTAAAAGAAGCGCTCCCAAATGAACATGTGTAAGCCTGTTCTGATCATCCTCATATACCATATTCGAGGGCGTTACCCCTTCTTTGAAGATGTATTTTACCTTTCCGCCGGCAACTTCAACGGATGGGTCCGCGAAAAACGGCAGCAGCAGGGTTAATTTGTCATGCGGCCATTCGTCGTCCGCATCAAGAAAACTGATAAAGTCTTCATGTGCCTCCCTGATCCCGGTATTCCGGGCAGCGGACGGGCCGGACGGCTTGTCAAGGTGGAGCAGCCGGCATTGCGGGTATCCGGCCGGCAGCTGCTGTAGAAAAGGCAGGTACTGCGCTTCTGATGCATCGTTGACGATTATGATTTCTACACTGCATTTTCCGCGGGTGAGCGCATCCTGGGCAAGAATACTGTGGATTGCCCTTTCCAGTTCCGGTCCGTTGTTGCGGGTCGGGATAATTACGCTAACTCCAGGACAGCTCATGAATGGAAAAATCTTTGAAAGAGTTAAAAAAAGTATCCGGGTCGTAGCCGAGTTTCCAGTGGTAAGAAGGCAGGGAGGCCGATATTTCCATCAGTTTTTTGTAGGAGATGTCCCGGTTGTGAGGCAGGTGATGAAGCGTCGTGGGCGCCATAGCCAGAAGGGCCCGGGAGGAACTCACCTTTTCAAAAGAGGTATGTTCAAGGCCGGTCACCCGTGGCAATAAAATCGCTTTAAGCCTTGCTTGTCCGAGCTTCGATGCCGGGAACAGATCATGTACATGGAAAATGGCTTTCTGTTCCGTGTAAGTATCCTTGTTGGTCACAAAAGGAATCCAGTCATGAAACCGGTTGTGAAGGTTTTCAGGCTCAATTTTGGCAGTTTGAAAAAGCGTATGGACTGAAGGGCCGCTTTCTTCCTGCTCAACCCAGACGTAATCATCTCCCAGGTATTGAAATCCCCGGCGAAGCAACTGCAGGCATGAGGTCGATTTGCCGGAGCCGCTCTGGCCGGTAATCAATATCCCGGAACCATTATACGCCAGCGCGCCGGCATGAATCAACTGAGCAGGCAGGTCGCAGGTCCAGAAATGAAACAGTGTGCGGAAAGAAAAGGTAGATTCCCACCACGGGACCTCATCTGTATGCTGCGCCCAGTATATCCCGGTACGGCTTTTTCTCGAATAGAGAAAAAACTGTTTTTGCCAGGGTTGGAAAAAGACCTGGATTTCATCCTGTTCGAGATCCGGGTTGTACCCCTGGTTGTTAAAGCCGGTCCAGGGCGGCGCTTTAACCTTTGATGCCAGGTTTTGGTCGGTAGCATACCATATCGTGAGCTCCGGAACGCTTCCGTCGTCCGGCCTGATAAGGTGTGCGAGCGAAGGAACAAGGCGTTCGCGCAACCCCGGTGACGGCGTTTTAAGGTGAACGGTACGCCCGGCGAGTGACAGCCGGTCTGTATGGAGAAGCGCTGCTGAAGAGATTAGCGACAGAACTTCTTCGAAATAGGCTGAAGGGTTCAACTATTTAAGCCTTTTCATTGTTTTTTACTGTCCATCCGTCTTCATCTACGTCGTGTATAGGATCAAGCAGCAGCAGGTCCTGCATGTCGGCATACCGGTTAAATTTCGAAGGAATGTAGTGCTCCGGGATAGCGCCCGGACCGGGGCCTTCCGGGATTGCGGCGGCGCTTTCCCTGATAATGTCTTCGTTCTGAAGCTCCTGGAAAATATCAGCAAGCTCCTTCTGAATGGTATCCCTGTGATCGGGAAATGCTTCAGACAACCGGAGGATAACCGGAAAGGAAGCTTCAAACGGTAATGCGTTTACCAACGTTACAGCCAGGCCTTGAATACTGTAGTACAGGCCTGTGTCAAGGTTTGCGATAATGTATTCGCCATCAAATACGTCTGATGCCAGCCGCGGGTTTAGAATAAACATGGTGTATGGAGAAGGAATAGTTTGAACGAATATACGAAGAAAAATAAAATATGCACGAAACCGGTGATTTTCCTGCGTTTATCCGGAAGGAGAAAAATGGATTCAGTAAATTAGCTTCCTGATTTGTTTTTAAAATTATGATTCCATTCCGTATCGGGCAGGGCTATGATATTCACCAGTTGGAAGAAGGCCGGGATTTCTGGCTGGGAGGGATAAAGATTCCGCATACGCACGGTGCAAAGGGGCATTCTGACGCCGACGTCGTGTGCCATTCTCTCTGCGACGCCTTGCTGGGAGCTGCCGGCCTGCGGAATATCGGCTATTATTTTTCGGATAAAGATCCGCAGTGGGAGGGCGTGGACAGCAAAATCCTGCTGGAGAAGTCGCTTCAGATGGTGCGGGACAAAGGCTATGAAGTAGGAAATGCAGACGTTACCATTGTGCTTCAGCAGCCAAAAATCAATCCTTATATTGAAGAAATGAAAAGCTGCCTCGCCGCCGTTATGGCCATAGATGCCGGCCAGATTTCAATAAAGGCCACCACTTCGGAGCATATGGGTTTCGTAGGCCGTGAGGAGGGTATCCTGGCGCTGGCCGTCGCAATGATATATAAAAAATAGCTATAAGCGGTCGGCAAACAGCCCGCGCTGATAGCTGGAAGCTCAAAAAAAGCCGATATGAACAAATTCTTTTTTTTCGCTCTGCTCTTATTATTTGTTTCCGGGACAGGCAGCCACGCCCAGGACGCTCCGATCGGGTTTGAAGAATATGATCCGGTTTCGACGCTCAAAGTAGAGGAGCATGTTTTGAAGAGGGCGAAATTCCCGTTTATAGACGTGCACAATCACCAGGTCAGGATGCCTACCCAGAACCTGGGAGAGCTGCTTGCGCAGATGGACGAGCTGAATATGGCGATTATGGTCAACCTGAGCGGCCGGGGTTTTGCCGGTAACCGCGAAGAAAGCGCAGCGCATCTTAAAGGAGCGATAGCCAATGCCGGTAAAACCAATTCTTCACGGCTGGTTGTTTTTACCAACCTTGTGTTCAGCGATTTTGGCGCTGCGGACTGGTCCGCGCGGGCTGTAAAAGATCTGGAAAATGATGTCAAAGCAGGAGCTAAAGGGCTTAAAATTTACAAAAGCCTCGGTTTCAGCGGCATTAAAGATGAAAACGGCAACCGCGTGCCTGTCAACCACAAAAAACTGGATCCTGTCTGGGCAAAATGCGGTGAGCTCGGCATACCGGTATTGATCCATACCGCCGATGTGGCTTCTTTCTGGGACCCGCTGGATCGCTATAATGAGCGCTGGCTGGAGCTCAAAACCCATCCCGGGCGTAAGCGCGGCCCCAACGACCCGGTGCCTTTCGACTCGCTGATTGCCGAACAGCATGATATTTTCAGAAAACATCCGACAACAACTTTCATCAACGCGCATATGGGGTGGTATCCCAATAACCTTAAAAAGCTGGACAGCCTGATGGAAGCATTCCCGAATATGGTGGTAGAGATCGGCGCTGTTATAGCCGAGCTCGGGCGCCAGCCGAGATCGGCCTATAAGTTCTTCGAAAAGCACCAGGATCGGATTTTATTCGGGAAAGACAGCTGGGTGCCCTCCGAGTATACCACTTATTTCAGGGTGCTGGAGACAGAAGACGAGTATTTCCCTTATCATAAGAAATATCATGCTTTCTGGCGGATGTACGGAATGGGGCTACCCGATAGTATCCTGAAGAAGGTTTACTATAAAAATGCGCTGCGGATCGTGCCGGGGCTGGATAAATCGTTGTTTCCGGAGTAAGCTCACTCCCTGGTATTTTTCCGCTAAATCACTGCGAAGAACGCGTTAAGAATAAATCCCGCCGTTGATATTGATCACCTCTCCGGTGATGTAAGATGCCTTGTCGGAAACGAGAAAGCTGACGACATGCGCGACTTCATCTGCTTCCCCGATCCGTCCCATCGGCACCATTTGCCTGATTTGCTCCTGGTTGAGTTCCAGGGTCATATCGCTGCGGATAAACCCGGGGGCAACTGCATTGACCGTGATATTTCTTTTGGCTACTTCCTGCGCCAATGATCTGGTAGCGGCTATCACAGCGCCTTTCGCAGCGGAATAGTTGGTCTGTCCTGCCACGCCCTTCAGACCTGAAAGTGACGAAACGTTGACAATCCTGCCTTCACGTTTCCGCAGCATTTGCTGTATGACGTTCTGCGTTACGTTGAACATCCCTTTGACAGAGATATTGAGCACATCGTCCCAGTCTTTTTCGGGCATCCACATCAGCAGGCCGTCGCGGGTGA
>CAZAVR010000083.1:0-12122 GCA_964488435.1 uncultured Cytophagales bacterium
CGTTTTCACTTCAAAGACGATTGGGAAACACCGGACACGCAGGTCATCAATATGGATTTCGGAAGTAAGGGATCTATGTCATGGGAAGGGCGGAGTTGCCAGCCTTTCGGTTTTGAAGGCTCGAGCCATGGGGTGATTTTTTATGGAGATCAGGGAACTTTGTTCACAGACGGCGGCAAGTCGTATCGGGTTTACGACATGAGCAACAAGCTTGTAAAAGAGGTGAAGGACAGTGATAATATTGATGTGCTTAGCAGAACAGACCCTTCGAAAAATCTGGACGCACTCCATATTCAGAACTTCTTTGACGGGATAAAAAAAGGTACACCTCTGGCCTCAGATATTCTGAGCGGTCACCAAAGTACCTTGCTTTGTCAGTTGGGCAACATAGCGTTGCGCACCGAGAGCACGTTGAAGATCAACCCGCAGAATGGTCGTATCCTGAACAACAAGGCCGCGGAGAAACTCTGGAGCCGGGAGTATGAGAAAGGTTGGGAGCCAAAAGTCTGATACCGGGTTTTTATGACACCTGATTCGGAGATGTTGCGATTTTTTTTTCTGATGATTTCCGTTTTTTATTCGGGCGGCTGCCAGGCTCAGACGGTCCTGGCAGCCCACCCGATATCTCCTGAAGAGTCGCTTTTCAATACTTATTTTGAACCCGTGCCGAGAAAGGCTATGGACGCTTATCCTTCATCCTTCATGATATCCGCGCCGGATTTTACTGAGTATCAAAAAGATTCCGCCCGACTATACAGGGCAATAGGGTGTATTGTAGCAGGGGATATTCATCAGGCGGTAAAACTCCTGTCTGCACAGGCCATTCATAGGAAGGGAGTCATTTCCAATGCTTCTGAATGGTATCTCGCGCTTGCTTACCTGAGACAAGGGAGTATAGAGCGCGCGGTCTACCTTTTCCACAAAATAGCCGAAACTGAGGTCCATCCTTATCAGAATGAGGCCGAAATGGCGTATCAGGCGCTTTTACGAAGAAGTGAAAAATGAGCTTTTAAAATACCCTTAATCAACGTGCGGTCGGATCATGCAGCAAAATTCATGAAAACCGTACAAAAACATTAGAGCAACAAAATATGAAACGATTTATGATTGATTGTAGAAGAGAAATCTTCGCCAAGCTGGAGCTGACAAATGCAGTTTCCTGTTTTCGCAGGGGGGGGGAGCCGCTCTGGCGGTTGCGGTGTTTGCAGGTGCTCTTCCCGCTGACCTCTATGCACAGGGGGCTGAAAAGGTGTTTAAAGCAGGGGCGGCTACCAGTGTGATAACACCTCCGATCGGGTACAGCATAAACGGAAATATGCAGGATTCTCCTGCGAAACACGTGCACGACGACACGCATGCGAGAAGCATTGTGATGGATAACGGTGTTACGCGTCTGGCTATTGTGGTTTCTGACCTGTGTATGGTTTACAAGGAAACCCTGGACAAGGCAAAGGCGAAAGCCGCCCGGCATACAGGTATTCCGGTGGAGAATATGATGATGTCCGCTACACATACCCATTCGGGTGGAACTGCCTGTGGTGTGTTTCAAAGTGAACCAGAACCTTTTTACCTCGATTTTCTTGCAGAGCGTATTGCCGATGCTGTAATAAGGGCCAATAATAATCGCGTGCCTGCGCTGATCGGCTGGGGAAAGGGTGAAGAGAAAGGGCAGGTTTTTAACCGGCGTTGGTATACTACATCGGAAAAAGGAATGAAGAATCCTTTCGGAGGCGTAGATAAGGTAAGAATGAATCCGGGCGTGAAGAGTCCTGATTTAAAGGAGCCGGCGGGACCCACAGATCCTGAAGTAAGCGTATTGTCTATTAAAGCGGTAACCGGAGAGCCTATCGCACTTCTGGCCAACTATTCCCTTCATTATGTCGGAGGCACAAGATCGGGAGATATTTCTGCTGACTATTTCGGTATGTTTGCCAGCCGCGTGAAAGAGCTCGTTGGCAAAGGTTCGGAAGAGAGACCTTTCGTGGCCATTATGTCAAATGGGACAAGTGGAGATATCAACAACATCGATTTCTCGGGCGCAAGCTGGAAACCTTCGGGTGCCTACGTACAAATGGGCCGGGTAGCGGACATTTTGGCTGGTGAGGCGTATAAAGTCATGTCTACGATGCAGTACCATTCCTGGATACCGCTTGGTGCAGCGCAGAAGGAAATCAGTCTCAAGGTAAGAAAGGCGTCACCCGATGAACTAAAAAAAGCCAAGGCTTTGCTGGCGCAGCAACAGGTGAAGGTGCTTACAGAAAGGGATGCCATCTACGCGAGAGAAAGTGTGCTTCTGGACGCATACCCTGATCAGGTTCCGTTGATTATCCAGGCGTTTAGAATTGGAGATCTGGCCATTCCGGCTATACCATGTGAGGTATTTGTAGAAGTAGGACTGGAATTGAAAGAGAAAAGTCCGTTTAAATCTACTTTTACCATCTCACTTGCAAACGGTTACAACGGCTACCTGCCTACACCTAAGCATCATTCGCTGGGAGGTTATGAAACCTGGAGGGCCAGATCAAGTTACCTTGAAACCGGCGCCTCTCCTAAGATAACAAGTACTATTTATCCTTTACTGGATCAGTTAATGAAAATTCCAGCCAATTAATTTTGGTCAAATTCTGAAGATTGTCCCGGGAAACGACTACTGTTTCCCGGTTTTTTTAGACGGGGTACGTTGTTTGAGAGATCACCCCCTGAATGCTGGATGCCGCCATCCGGCACGATCATAATATAATTCGCTGTTTTTTTTTATTTCGCTGGGTTTTATTGTAGTTTTCGGGAGTAATGGCGAATTCCTGCAATGCCTTCCCTGGGATATAGTCCTGTGGAAGGTTTGTGTAATATTCAATCCTGATGTGACAGTTGACCAGTGTTTTGAGATAATAATGCCATGAGAAAGGCCAGCAGAGTACTTCCCTTGAGTGATCCGGACCTTCCAAGTCTGGAATCACTGTTTAAGGAGTATTATGATCGTCTTGTGTTTTTCTCTTTTCAAATAGTTCATGACCGGTATCAGGCCCAGGATATTGCCCAGGAGGCGTTTATTAAGTATTGGGCAGAGAGGGAGACGGTTTCTGCTTACATGGGTGCCGTTAAAAGCTACCTTTATGCCAGTGTCAGAAATGCCAGCCTGAATGCGGTCCGCCACAACAAGGTGGTGCAGGGTTATATGGAAAGCCAAGACCAGGAGGAAGCCGATGAGTCAAACATAATGGAGGCCATGATCACCGCGGAGATCCTTGCCGAAATCCATCAGGCGATTGAGTCGCTGCCGGGCGTTTACCGGAAAATCTGTACGCTTAGCTACCTTGAAGGGATGAACAACCAGAAAATTTCTGAAGAACTGGGCATATCCGTTAATACCATCAAAAAGCAAAAACAGAAGGTTTTACAGTTGCTGAGACTGAAGCTCACTTTTTCTTTTGTTACCCTGCTGATTTATTTTGCAGGCAAATGACAGTGCTCTCCCTCCTTTGAATAGGCTTGTTTTTTTTCTATCAAGACCTTGTTTTTCTTATTTTTTCTTACTAACTTTCTATATTGTGCCCTTGCCATATAGAGGGTGATGTATTTCCGTGCGGTCTTGTTTCCTAAAGTTTGTGCGGTTTTTACATGTGATCTCCCTGATCAATAGTAAGACCTGTACTACTTGTGTTTGTTCTGATTGTCTACTTTCTTTAAAAATTTTCACATTTCTTTTATCCACTTTCCTTTTTCAGGTGTCTTTATATCTGAACAGGAGAATTATGGAAAAATACGATCAGCATTTTGAACATGGCAGACTTATCGTCAGGTATCTGACAGATCAACTCACCGAGGAGGAAAGAGAGCAACTGGAGCAATGGATTGCTGAAAGTGAGGAAAATCAGGCTTTGTTTTCCAAACTTACTGATGCCCGGCATATTTCTGCAGGACTGAAAGGGTTTGTTTCTTCGGACAAGTCAGATGCCTGGAAGAGAATAGCTGCAGAAACCGGCGTGCAGGGCGGGCATTTTCTTTTTAGACGTTCTTTTCTGAGGGTGGGCGCAGCGGCCATGATACTCATCGCCGCAGGAACCATCGCTTTTTGGGGTTGGAAACGCACCGGACAACCTACCAGGGATGATACAGCAAGACATGCGCCCGCGGGAGAAATTACCCCCGGGCGGGATGTGGCTGTATTGACCCTTGCTGATGGTTCACAAATTCTGCTTGACGAAGTATCGGAGGGTGAAATAGCCAAACAGGAGAATACCTCCATCACGAAAACACAGGATGGACAGCTGATTTATTCTCAGGACGAAAAGTCCTCATTGTCTCCATCGGGCAGGACGCACTCCTATAACACGATTTCAGTCCCACGCGGAGGACAATACCGGATTGTATTACCTGATGGTAGCACGGTGTGGCTAAATGCAGCTTCGACGTTAAAATATCCTACCCGCTTCAGTCAGCTTGAGCGTAAGGTAGAACTGGTAGGGGAGGCATATTTCGAGGTGTCCAAAGTTTATCAGTCCGGACGTAGAGAAGCTATTCCTTTCAGGGTCTTCAGTGAGGGGCAAAGGGTTGAAGTGTTGGGCACACGATTCAATGTCAATAGCTATTCAGACGAACAGAGCATCAAAACCACCCTGGTGGAGGGAAGTGTGAAAGTAGTTTCTACAACGGCCGGAGCCCGGTCCGACGGGCAGAGGACGGCAACCGAAAGTGAGGTAATGTTGAGGCCGGGTGAACAGGCGCAGCTAAAGCCGAACGGAAAACGACCCTTCGATCTGATTCGGAAAGTGGATACGGAGGAAGTGGTTGCCTGGAAGAACGGACAGTTTCAATTTAAGGAGGCTGATCTTTATACAATTATGCGTCAGATTTCGAGGTGGTATGATGTGGAGGTAGAGTTTCAGGGAAAGCCTTCGGATATAAAATACAGAGGGAAGATATCCAGAGATGTCTCCATCGATAAATTGTTTCAGATTTTGCAAACCAACGGAGTAAACTTTAAGATACAAGGAAGAAAAATCATCGTCAGCACCTGATTGCCATTGCCGGCAAGGCCGGTGAATGGAGCGGTTATCTGAAAAAGCCGGAAGTGTAGCGAGCACCTCCGGCCGGTAACTTGGATAACGTCCTTTTGGCAAAGCCAGAAGGTAAGATTTTCATTGGATGGAAAAACTTTTATTAACCAAATCGAACAAATGTATGGATTGTTTTTCAATTAATCTGTTCCATAATGCCCGGTGGCGTTTTGCACAGGTTGTCAAAGAATTGCGTGCGGGAACTCCACGGGGCCGTCTTGCTAAACGAAAGATCATTATGCGCATTAATTTTGCTACGCTGCTGTTTCTTGGCTCCTGCCTGAATATACATGCTTCCGGGTATAGTCAGCAGGTGACACTGTCGGAGAGAAATGCTCCCCTGGAGGTAGTACTGAACAAAATTGAGAAGCAGACGGGTTACTATTTCTGGCTGCAGACGGATCTTCTCACCAAAAGCAATAAGGTGACGCTGACATTGAAGAATGTGTCTCTGGAGAAAACCCTGGAGGAGATTTTCAGGAGTCAGCCTTTGTCTTATACTATTATAGACAAAGCGATAATAATAAAGCAGAAAGCCCGGTCCAATAGTCCCAAGGCCGACGCGGGTACGGAGAAGGCATTGATTCCTCCGGGACAGACGGTGTTGGAGATGAAAATGCCGGGTGTCAATCTGCCGAGGACGATGGCGGCAAATTCCCGGCCGGTTATTGATGTAAAAGGAAAGGTGACAGATGAGAAAGGAGAGGCCTTACCGGGTGTGAACGTAGTAATAAAGGGCACGATGCTTGGAACCATCAGCGGTACAGACGGTAACTATCAGATCTCGGTTCCGGACAACCAAGCCATACTCGTATTCAGCTTTGTTGGCTATCAGAGTCGAGAGATATCTGTTGGCGGTGCAGGCGTCCTGAATGTGGAAATGAGGTCGGATGTGAAGTCACTGAATGAAGTGGTGGTGGTGGGCTACTCCAGCAAGCAGCTGTCGCAACTATCGAGTTCGGTTTCAGTGGTGACCGGCAGGCAATTGAATGATGTGACATCGAATAGCGTGACCAGCCTGCTGCAGGGTAAGGCCCCGGGAGTAATTGTGTCTAATGCCTCCGGTGATCCGAACGCGTCAGCCAATATTGTGATACGCGGATCCAGTTCCATTACTGCCGGCTCGGGTCCTCTTTTTGTGGTGGATGGTATTATAGGAGGTAATGCCAATCCTAATGACGTGGAATCGGTAACTATTCTGAAAGATGCGGCGGCAACTGGTTTGTACGGTTCAAGAGCCGCGAATGGTGTGATTATTATTACGACCAAATCGGGCAAGGCCGGTAAAACAAAAATAGACTTCAATGCTTCGGCTGGGTTCAATAATCCTACAACAGGCAATTTTAAGGTGATGAATGCCCGGCAGCTATATGACTATGAGAAGCGTTTTTATCCGGTCGATCGTTTTGACAAAGAGATCTCACCTGACGTACTTTCCGTAAATACGAATTGGCAGGATCTGGCATTCAGAACGGGCGCTACGCAGAACTATGTGCTCTCTTTGACAGGAGGGACTGAAAAAACAAGGTTTTACGCTTCAGGCAATTATTATAGTGAGCAGGGCACGCTTCGTCACAATGGGGCCAAACGATACAATTTCAGGGCCAATGTGACGCATGCGATCAACGAAAAGCTAAAATTGAACGTGAAGCTTAACACCAGGCTGAACAGGCAGGAATTTGATCCGGCCGGATTGGACGGCGCACTTTATGGCGCTTATAACAACATGCCTTTCGACAAACCTTATAATCCGGATGGTTCTGTAAACAAGGGCACAGAAGGTGGCTGGTACGGACGGGAACAGGAGAATTTCCTGCATGGCTGGCAATACAACATCAACCAGTCGAACGGTACCGGTGTCGACGGAGATCTGAATCTTGATTACACTATTCTTCCCGACCTGGTATTTTCAACGTACAACCGTGTGAGTTACTCCAATCTGAGAAGTGAGGTGTATTATGATATCAGATCAAAGGCAGGTAAAGGTTTAGGGAGGTTGACGAATGGTTTTACCGATAGCCAGTCATTGATTACCTCAAACCGTCTCCGGTACTCCAAAACCTTTGGGATGCATGATTTTACCGCATTGGCGGTGGCAGAAGCCGAATCGAATAAAATAAGTACCAATGCCACAACGGGTGAAGGATTGGCGCCGGGTTTGCATGTGATGAGTATGGCATCCAGGATTTTAACCGGAACGGGAGCCATTAACGAAAATGCATTCCGGAAGGGACTGGTTCAGCTGGACTACAGCTACGATAACCGATACTTTGCTGTAGGGTCTTATATTAATGAATCCTCTTCCCGATTTGGTGCGAACAACAGGTCCGGGAATTTCTATACCCTTGGTGCTTCATGGATTCTCAGCAATGAAGCGTTCATGAAAGGTAATTCTATTTTTGAACTGCTTAAGCTAAGGGCCAGTTACGGCGTCACAGGTAATGCCGAGATTGGTAATTACCAGGCATTGGGATTGTATAGTTTTGCTACCCAGTACGCGGGTAATTCAGGCGCCTTCCCGAGTCAGATGGATAACCGCGATCTCACATGGGAAAAAGCCAGGACTTTTAACGTGGGTGTTGACCTGAGTCTGAAGAACCGCGTAGTTGTCAATATTGATGCCTACGACAAAACGACCGACGGACTTTTGCTGAATGTTGAATTGCCCTACACCAGCGGGTTTGGGTCCGTAACCAGAAACGTAGGGTCCATCAGAAACAGAGGGCTGGAATTTAACCTGACCAGCACTAACCTGACCGGAGCGCTACGTTGGGAAACCAATTTTAATCTCGCTTTTAACCGGAGCAAGGTGTTGGTTCTTGATCAGGGCAAAGATATCAGGCAGGGTAATTTCCTGATCAGTGAAGGCCAGGATCTGTATACCTGGAACATGCGGAAGTGGGCCGGCGTAGACCCGGCAAACGGCGATCCTCTGTGGGAGGTAGTGACGCGCGATGCCAGTGGCAGAGAAACGATAAGTACGACCAATTCATACGCCGGAGCCACGCTTCAGAATGTCGGTTCGGCCTCACCGGGCTTTACAGGAGGGATCAGCAATACCTGGAGCTACAAGGGGGTTTCCTTATTTGCCTTCTTTAATTTTGTGAGTGGTAATCAGGTATACAATGCATCAAGGGTGCTTTTTGATTCCGATGGAGCTTATTATACTTACAACAGCATGGTATTGGCAGAGGGATGGAACAGGTGGGAAAAGGCAGGAGATGTGGCTACCCATCCCAAGCCTGTGTTCGGAGGAAACAGGAATTCCAACCAGGCTTCGTCCAGGTTTCTTGAAAACGGGAGCTACCTGCGTCTGAGGAACATCAACCTGTCTTATCAGCTACCTGAATCGATGGCCAGGAAAGTGGGTGCGGAAAACATCCGTGTATATGTCAGTGGGGACAACCTGATGACTTTCACAGGGTTTTCGGGGATGGATCCGGAGGTGGTGCTCGGACCTTCCGGGGGAACGTCCAGTATCAAGTACCCTATCAGTAAAAAAGTGTTGTTCGGAATCAACTTAAGCTTCTAACTATCATGAAATTCAGGATAAATTATATATGTACACTGGTCGCGATGGCGTTGGTTTTTCCTTCATGTGAGATGGATCTGCAGCCTTACGACAGTAAATCCAATGAGGTGGCCCTAAGTACGCCGGAAGATATCCAGATAGCCACCTACGGGAACTATGCTATGCTGGTAGCGGAAGATTACACGCGTCATTATCTGGTGCTCAACGAATGGCCCGGGGACAATGTCGTCCAAAGCGGAGCAGACGGGGATCAGGCTTCTTTGTCGGCCTCTTATCTTCATATTCCGACTATGTATCCAACCAGGGATTTTTGGGCTATCTCCTACAAGCTCATCTATTCTTCGAATCTGATTATCAACAAAATTTCCGATGGAGAATCCGCGCAGTTGGATCAGCTGAAGGCTGAGAATCTGTTTCTGAGAGCCTTGGCGCATTTCAACCTGGTTCGCCTTTTTGGCAGGCCTTATGCACAGAACAAAGGAGAAAACCCCGGGATACCGATCGTATTGGGAAATGAAAGTGAAGAATATCCGAAAAGAAACACGGTCAAGGAAGTATACGCACGGGTGGTAGACGATCTGACGCATTCGATCGCATTGGTAAAGCAGTCGAAAAACTCGAACTTTGCCTCCAGGGAAGTGGCCGAAGCTTTATTGTCAAGGGTCTATCTGTACATGGAGGACAATGCCAATGCCATTTTGTATGCCAACAAAGTGATTGATTCCAAACGTTATGAGTTGGCTGCTACCGAACTGTATAAAAAATCTCCGACGCTTGTTCCCGAGACGAATCCTGAAACCATTTTCAACTTCAGGCATACGCTTGCCGACAACAAAGACAAGAACTCGGTAGGGTCGCTATATTACAACGATCCGGAGACACTTTCCACGGGTTGGGGAGAGTACTATACCTCGAAATCGCTCTGGGATCTTCTCAACGAACATCCGGAGGATGCACGCTTGTCCTTCGTTACTCCTCATTACATCAACGGCGTACTGCAGTATCGTGGGACTTCCCCTCAATATTTTATCAATAAATTTAACTGGCAGGAAGGTATTGCGAATTTGAGTTCGCCGGTTTACCTTCGCCTCGCCGAAATGTATCTTAACCGTGCCGAGGCTTATGCCAAAACCGGTCAGTCTCAATTGGCGCTTGACGACGTAAACCTGATCAGAAAACGTGCCGGGCTTAGCGGGGCAGCCCTTTATACAACGGCCGATCTGAAAGGAAGGGGAAGTGTCCTGAATGTAGTATTGGAAGAGCGCAGGCTTGAACTGGCGTATGAAGGACACCGCCCCGGGGATTTGTACCGGAATAACCTGCCTTTGGTAAGGGCTTATCCGGGTTTGCATGGAACGGATAATTTTCACTTTCGGGTGGAGCCTTCCGATCCCCGCGTTGTATTTTATTTGCCTGAGCGTGAGATAAATATTAACCGTAACTTAACCCAAAATCCCTAACTTACACCGGCTGAATATTTTTTCGGTTAATTATATTCGGCTTTCTACTACTACTACTACTCATGGAACACTGTAATGAAACTGCTCGAAGACGAAAGAGCAGCCTGGTGAAAAGCCTCACAAGATTTGGTGTGCTGGCAGGCGCAGGTGTCTTTTTTGTTGCGCTGACGGGAAAAAGCCCGAACGACGTCCCTTCTTTGCAAGTACCTGAAGGCTTTACCATCGAAAAGGCGGTTGATGCTGGCCTGGTGTCCTACCCTATGTTCGCCAGCTTCGATGGCAAAGGAAGACTTTTTGTATTTGAGGCTACCGAGCCCAATTCCATGGGAACAGAGCGGATGTTGGCTCATCCTTCTTACCAGATCCGCCTGCTGGAGGATCTGGATGGAGACGGAAAGTTTGAGAAAAGCGGCGTATTTGCCAACAAAATTCCTTTTCCCAAGGGAGGGGTTTTTTACAAGGGGAGTCTCTACGTAGCAGAGTCGCCTAACCTTGCCAGGTATACCGACGTGGACGGAGACGGGGTCTCTGACAAAAAGGAGATCATCCTCACCGGATGGAAATTACATTCCAATGGTGCAGCACTGGGCGGACCTTTTCTCGGGCCGGACGGATGGCTCTACATTACGGACGCCAGGCGTGGTTTCGATATTCAGACCAAGGAAGGTACTCATCTGAAGGGAAACTCTGCCAGGATATGGCGTTGTCGTCCGGACGGAACAGGTTTGGAGTCGATGTCGGGCGGAGGATTTGATAATTCCATAGAAATCCTGTTTATGCCATCCGGTGAAACGATCGGGACAATGACCTATTTCGTTGATCCTCAGGACGGTCAGAGGGACGCACTGATGCACTGGGTTGAGGGCGGAACCTATCCCAAACCCGGTTCAGTGATTGAGGAGGATAAGCTTAAGCTCACTGGTGACTTGATGCCTACCGTAGCTAAAATGCCGAGGGTTGCACCTTCCGGTGTGATGCGCTTCAAAGGAAAGGGTTTTGGAGACGCTTACGAAGGCAACCTGTTCCATGCGGAATTTAATACGGGCCGGATCATGCGACATATTTTGTCCCAGGACGGAGCGACTTATAAAACTGTTGAGGAAGTCTTTATTAAGTCGAATAGTCAGGATACGCACCCGACTGATGTATTACAGGATGCGGACGGAAGCATGCTGGTGGTATTGACGGGAGGATGGTTTATTGAAGGATGTCCCTTATCAAGGGTAGCAAAGCCGGATGTGAAGGGCGGTATTTACCGTATACGTAAAAAGGGTACGCCGCTGGTAAGTGATCCATGGGGTAAGAAAATGAACCTGGAGTCTCTGAGCGCGCAGGCATTGGTAAAATACCTGACCGATCCGAAACCCGCTGTTCGTGATCGTGCCATTGAACAAATGGTGCTCAAAGGTGAGAATGCAGTAGTACCCTTCATTAAAGCAATTCCGTTAATTGCGAATGAAGATATGAGAGCTGCGGCTGTATTTGGTCTCTCCAGGATTGGTGCAGCCTCTGCGATAACGGGCGTTAGAACAGCGCTTAAGGATAAGAGCCCGACGGTAAGGACGGCTGCTGCCAGGGTACTCGGACTTGCCAAAGATCGTGGTTCCGTCGATCAGCTTTCAAAAATGGTGGTAAGTGACGTACTTCAGGTCAGAAGGCAATCCGCCACAGCTTTGGGACAAATTGGAGACAAGAAGGCTGTTCAGGCGCTTCTTGCTGCGGCAGCTGTTAGAAGCGATCGTTTTGTTGATCACGCCATTATTTATTCTTTGATTACCCTGGGTGAGGTGGATCCGTTGGTAAAGGCGCTCGAAAGCCCCTCTACCAAAACCAGGATAGCCTCTTTGATCGCGCTCGACCAGATGGATGGCAAGCCGCTCCGTAAGGAGCAGGTGGCTCCGGTGCTCGAAAGCAAAGATGAACAACTGCGCAATACCGGTTTGTGGCTGGCTTCTCACCATCCTGAATGGACGGATATAGTGGTGGGTTATCTGAACAAGAGCATGCAGAGCGTAAGCCAGTCGGAGTCTGAAAAGTCCCTGGTACGTCAGCTAATGCTTACATTTATCAAGC
>CAZAVR010000084.1:0-11970 GCA_964488435.1 uncultured Cytophagales bacterium
ATATTCCGCCTATACTGCCTGAGCAATTTAAGTGGTTGATCCAGACCCGGCGACGGGAGATTGTAGACGATAATTCGGAGGATATCTGGGACTATGACAAAATACCCTTGTCTGAAGCCCGTAAAATTCAGGCTGATTTCGAGGTGGGTGAGGAAGTGGCTGAGGAAGTGAAGTTATTGGATTTTGGTCGGCGCCTTGTTCAGACTGCCCGTCAGACGTTGATTCAAAAGGTCAAAGACCTTGAGAAGGAAATTATGTTTGAGAAGTACAAGGACCAGGTGGGGGATTTCTTTTCAGGTGAGGTTTATCAGGTGCTTCGTAATGAAATTATTGTTTTGGACACGGAGGGTAATGAACTTAGTCTTCCGCGTACAGAGCAGATACCAAAGGATAAATTCTGGAAAGGAGACAATGTGAAGGCAGTGATTAGTAGGGCTGAAATGCTCAATGGAACGCCTAAAATTACACTGTCCAGAACTTCTCCGGTTTTTCTGGAAAGACTTTTTGAGATCGAAATTCCGGAAATTTATGACGGTATTATTTCTATCAGAAAAATAGTTCGTGAGCCAGGGGAAAGAGCAAAGGTGGCGGTGGAGTCATTTGATGACAGAATCGACCCGGTGGGTGCCTGTGTGGGTATGAAGGGATCCAGGATCCATACCATCGTGCGGGAGTTGGGTAACGAAAATATAGACGTCATTAATTATACTGAGAATTTTGAGCTGTTGATCAGCAGGGCGCTGAGTCCGGCGAAAATAGTATCTATCCAGGTGGATCGTGAGGCCAAGAGAGTTTCGGTATTCCTCCGGCCTGATCAGGTTTCACTGGCCATTGGTAAAGGCGGGCAGAATATTAAACTGGCCGGCAGACTTGTCGGCATGGAAATAGATGTATTCCGTGATGTAGAAGATCAGGCAGAGGAGGATGTTGATTTGTCAGAATTTGCTGATGAAATTGATGAGTGGATGATTGCCGAGCTTCATAAAATAGGCTTGGATACTGCAAAGAGTGTTTTAGTGCTGAGTAAGGAGGAGCTTGTCCGTAGAACGGATCTTGAAGAGAATACCGTCGAAGAGATACTGGATATTCTTCGGAAGGAGTTCGAGTAATTAAAATTTAAAATGCCCCTAATGAGGGGAAATCAATTATTTGCTTGTTTATGGCAGAAGATAAAATGATGCGTCTTAGCCAGGTGGCACGGATTCTGAACGTAGGTATTACCACGATCGTGGAACATCTGTCGGCAAATGGTACTAAGGTCGAATCAAATCCGAATACAAAAATCAATTCGGCGAACATTGAATTTCTGTCCAAAGAGTTCAATTCAGCGGATTTGCGATCATTCCTTGCTACGTCCAGGGAGGAGGCACCCGCCAAGCCGAACGCCGAGGAGGATAAGCGGGATCATCACAAAAGTGATTTCGATGAAATTTTGTATTTCCGTACGCCTCACTCGGGTGGCGGTAAACCGACGGATGTGCCCAATGAGGTCCAGCAGACGCCGGAGGACGAAAAGGAGGATGCCTCAAGAGTAGAGGCTGTAAGGCTTCCGGGGATTACGGTAGTTGGAAAAGTGGAACTGGACAAGAAGGGCAATGTGGTGGAGCCGTTCAAAAAGGAAGCACCTAAATCGGAAGCTCCTGTGGCTTCCTCTCAGACAGAAGCTGTGCGTGTACCGGAGGAAGCTCCAGCTAAAGAAGAGGCTGCACCTGTGACCCGGGTGGATGAATCCAGGCAGGAAGAGCCGGTCGTCCGGGAGCCGGTGGCAGAGGAGCGTGTGGTGGCAGATCCCCCGGCAGAAGTCGTGCATACGCCTGCGATAGCCGATAAAAAAGACATTGTTGAGGAAAAGCCGACGGTCTCCACAGATATACCCGAAGTGAAGGAGGTTGTCGCGCCTTTGGAGGAACCGGGCGGTGGTAAGTCCGGGCAAGCCGAGAGTTCAGCATCTCCCGCAGAAGCATCTGTAGTGTTGGAAGACAAAGAGAGTGCAGGCGATCAGTTGATAGAAGCGAAGGGTGAGCAATTGAAAGGGCTTACGGTAGTCGGTAGAATCGAGCTGCCGGTCGACAGGGGGCGGAAGAAAGAAGGAGGAGATACGGCTCGTGATAATGATAAGTCTAAGAAGCGCAAGAGAAAGCGGATAAGGGGGGAAGTGAAGGTAGAGGGGGCGCCGGCCGTTGCGGCACATCAAAATGCCCCCAAAGCAGCTCCCGGAGCCGCACCAGCCAAGGCTAAAGATGGCAACAAGGGGGCTGGTCCCGGCCAGAACAAGCCTGATGCCAGTAAGGGTAGTAGCTTTAAGAGGAGAGACAGGAAGGAGCAGGTTTCTGAGAAAGAGGTTTCGGAAAATATCAAAGCTACCATGGCCAGATTGGGCGGTGGAGCAGGTGCACGTGGTGGAAAAGGGAAGAATCGTCGCAGAGAACGACTGGAAAATGAAGATTTCAGAGCCGGCGATTCAGAGGAGACCAAAATCCTGAGAGTCACCGAGTTTATCTCGGCGAACGACCTCGCTACACTTATGGAAGCATCGGTACAGGAGGTTATTTCTGTCTGTATGAACATGGGTATGTTTGTATCCATAAATCAGCGGCTTGATGCAGAGGCGATTACGTTTATAGCGGACGAATTCGGATACGAGGTGGCCTTCATTTCTGCTGAGGAAGAAGTACAGAATGAAATACTTGAAGAGGAAGATAAGGAGGAAGATCTGGTGGAGCGTGCTCCGATCGTAACGATCATGGGACACGTTGACCACGGTAAGACTTCTCTTCTTGACTATATCAGGAAGGCCAATGTGGCAGGTGGAGAAGCGGGAGGTATTACACAGCATATTGGTGCCTATAGTGTAAAGACCAAGACAGGCAAGCAGGTAACTTTCCTTGATACTCCGGGTCACGAAGCCTTTACGGCGATGAGAGCAAGGGGAGCGAAGGTAACGGACGTTGTTATCATTGTGATTGCAGCGGACGATAGCGTGATGCCGCAGACGCGCGAGGCGATTAATCATGCCCAGGTCGCAGGTGTGCCCATTGTCTTTGCCTTTAGTAAGGTAGATAAGCCGGGAGCGAACGCGGAAAAGGTAAGAGAGGAGCTTGCTCAGATGAACTTGCTGGTAGAGGAATGGGGTGGAAAATACCAAACCCAGGAGATTTCTTCGAAATCCGGAATGGGTATAGACGAACTGCTCGAAAAGGTGCTGCTTGAGGCGGAACTTCTCGAATTGAAAGCAAATCCTAAAAAGCGCGCTTTGGGTACTGTGATCGAGGCCTCTCTTGATAAGGGACGCGGTTATATGGCTACGCTGCTTGTAGAAACCGGGACTATGAAAGTCGGTGATTTTATCCTCGCAGGGGCGCATTTCGGTAGGGTGAAGGCCATGACCGATTATAGAGGAAACCGCTTGAAAGAGGCGGGGCCGTCTATGCCTGTACTGCTTTTGGGATTGAATGGAGCTCCTCAGGCCGGGGACAAGTTCAACGTAATGGAGAATGAGAGAGATGCAAGGGAAATTGCCAATAAACGTGAGCAGATTCAACGTGAGCAAACCATGCGCACGAGAAAACATATCACGCTGGAGGAGATCGGAAGAAGAAAAGCAATAGGTTCGTTCAGAGAGCTGAACCTTATAGTGAAGGGAGATGTGGATGGATCAGTAGAAGCTCTTTCGGACTCCCTGCTGCAGCTGTCTACTGCTGAAGTACAGGTGAATATCATCCATAAGGCAGTAGGGCAAATATCTGAGTCGGATGTGAACCTGGCGATTGCTTCGGATGCTATTATTGTAGGTTTCCAGGTGCGTCCTTCGTCTAATGCCAAGAAAATGGCAGAGCAGGAGCAAATAGAAATACGTCACTATTCTGTCATCTATTCGGCGATCGAGGAAATTAAGGATGCAATGACCGGTATGCTGGCACCAACCGTTGAAGAGGTGGTAACCGGAAATATCGAGATCAGGGAAACCTTTAAAATCAGCCGGATTGGTACCATTGCAGGATGTTATGTACTCGACGGGTTTGTCAAGCGTAACAATAAAATAAGAATTATCCGGGATGGTATTGTGGTTCATACAGGAGAAATTGATTCTCTCAAACGATTTAAGGATGATGTGAATGAAGTGAGGTCAGGGTATGAGTTCGGCCTTAGCGTAAAAGGTTTTAACGATATCGAAGTGGGTGATATTATTGAAAGCTTTGAGTTTAAGGAAGTGAAGAGAACCTTATAGATCGCATCGGTTAGCATTCAGGGTTGTCTCTTTTCGGAGATAGCCCTTTTTTTGTATTTTTTTATTATGTGGTATTGACTGTGCTGCGCGGGTGTGGATACGTAGTGACGCACTATAGATAGTGTGTTCAGACTCTTGGATGAGGTAGTTATCAATAGAATGACAGGTTTACTAATATATGACAGCCGAGTCAACAACTTTGATTTTATCAGGTTGACAGCATCGGTGTTTGTTATTTTTACTCACGCTTTTGATATTCCGGGACTTGAAGAGAAGGAACCCTTGCGCATTATTTCAGGCAATAGTTTGAGTTTCAGCTACCTGGGTCTCTGCGCTTTTTTTCTTCTTAGCGGATTTCTCATTACACAAAGCTGGCTTAGAAGTAAATCACTAAAAGAATATTTTCAGAAAAGGGCGCTAAGAATTTTTCCTGCTTTGATTGGAGTAATAGTGTGTACAATTTTCCTGTATGGTCCGTTTTTGACCTCGTTGCCACTGTCTGTCTACTTTACTCATCCCGAAACATACGCTTATCTAAAAAACGTACTTATTTTCCAGGCGCAGAGTCTATTACCAGGAGTATATGAAAGCGTACCAGTAGCTAGTATTAACGGTTCTCTTTGGACATTGCCCTACGAACTTTTGTTTTATATATTATTGCCGTTTCTGGGTAGGAATTTGTTTCAAAGGAGGAATTTAATCTTCCTTGGACTGTTACTTTTATGCGTAGCCGGTTATTGGATGCTTAAGCATCCGGAGTTTGCCGGCCTCTATAGTCCCAAAGTTAATATGTTCAGGGGAAGCCTTGTTCATTTTGGGGTTCTGTGGGTTACAGGCTCCCTTTTTTACTTGTTTCAGGAGCATATTCCTTTCTGTAAATCCTATTTTTACATGTTGGTGTTTTTGTATGCCATAATTGTGTATTACGGGAGTTATGATATGGTGCAGGTTTTGTCTCCACCAATCTTTGGGTATCTTCTATTTTGCGTCGCATTCTGGCCCGGTCTTTTGCCTAAGATCGGAAAGTACGGTGATTTTTCGTACGGCATGTATATTTACGGTTACCCGATCCAGATGTTGTTGTTATATCATTTCGCTTTCCAGAATATTTACTGGTCTTTCTTTCTTACCTTAATTATAGTATTTCCTCTGGCCTGGGCTTCTTGGTGGGGTGTAGAATATCCTTCTCTCATGCGTAGGAGAAAAGGAGAAGTGAAATCCGCGGTCAGGGGATAGGTCTACTTTTGGCAGTGTATGACCATATTTTTTTACGAAATAGGGACATATCTATATATTTGTACTCGGTTTTCTCGAATTTCTTGATGTACCCTCTGGAATTTCCAAGAGCGATTCGGTTGACTAGTGAATTTACATTGTCTTCTTTAAGATAGATGATTTTGCTGCCTTTTTTTTCATATTTTTCCCCTGTTCATGGATGTTTCCATTATCATTATAAACTACAGGACGCCACAGCTTATCGTGGATTGCCTGGAGTCTGTTTTCCGTCTGACAAGTGGTATTGATTTTGAGGTGATTATAGTGGACAATGATCCTGTCAACGGAGGGCAGACCTTGGTTAAAGATCGGTTCAGTGGTTTGAAGTGGATAGACATGGCTTCAAACGCCGGTTTTGGGAGGGCGAATAATGCCGGGATGGAAATCGCGACGGGACGGTATTTCCTTTTCCTTAATGCGGATACATTGATGACCGACAATGTGATCGGGCGATGTGTATCGCGAATGGATCTCAATCCCGGGATAGCTGCGTGCGGAGCCAGACAGTGCTATCCCGATGGTACCCCGATGCCTTTCTACAAGAGTTTTAATGAATTCAGGAAATCTTTCTTTATCATTCCGCCGGGTGGTTTTTTTGAGAAAATCCTGAATAAGGTTTTGCCTGAGCCTGTTTATGCGGACCCAGAGCAATACGACTGGCTGGTGGGGGCTTTTTTGATGGTCAGAAGAAATGCAGTTCAAAAGGTAGGAGGATTCGAGGCATCACTTTTTATGTATGGCGAGGATGTAGAGTGGTCAGGAAGGCTTGGTACTGTAGGGAAGTTGTGCTATTTTAGCGATTGCAGCTTTATTCACCTGGAAAATGAAAACCCATTCAGGAGGACCAGAATTTCCTGGATCAATCGGTTCAGTACTCAGATGCAGGTATCTAATCTTGTGTGGGTGCGAAAACAGTACGGGGTAGGTGCATATATCTTAATTCTGTTACATTACCTGACGATGATCCCGGTGGTCTACCTTTGGAAAATGGCTGTGAATTTCAGGGAGACAGGTAACCCCTTTGCTAAATTCAACGCCCAGAATATTTTTACGAGGAAGGTCGGGGTATTGCTGGGTTATTTTTTTAAGACTATTGACTATTCTCGTCATTTTTTTCAGATAAAGCCTGAAGAGAACATTGATAAATTAAGTAATGACGACTAACCCTGCACGACGAAAGAAAATACTTTTTATAACACCTCTCGCTTCAAGAACGGGGTCTGAGATGATGCTTTGGTATATATTGCAAGGCTTTGACAGATCCAGATTTGAAGTTGCCGTAGCCAGCTACGGACCTGGCGTATTAATGAAGGATGTACCTGCTGACGTAAGGTCATTTATTTTGCCTGGGAAATTTACCTACAAAGACAAGTTGATGTACCATCTGGGCATGGATCCGATAAAATCCATGCTTCGTAAGATACAGGAGGACTTCAAGGCGGATCTGTGGTATCTCAATACAATCGTACTACCTGAGGCTGCCGATATGGCCGTAAGTCTCGGTGTTCCTTTTGTTTCTCATTTTCACGAAATGCCGCTTTCATTTATCTATGTCCGGGAGGCGGAATTTGAAACCATCATCAAAAAATCGGCCCGGATTATAGGCTGTTCTCAGGCTACCTGCGACGGAATCACACGTTCCGGTGGAGATCGCGTATCGTTGTTGTACTCTTTTATTGACCCTTCGCTGGTCAGGCCGGATTTTTCCAATAGCATAAGGATCCGGAAGGAACTTAATATTTTGCCGGGAGACTTTGTATGGATCATGTCAGGCACCACATCGGAGAGGAAGGGGTTTGATTTTTTTCCGGAAATAGCGGAGGGTCTTGATGATGCTGCCGTTCATTTGATCTGGGTAGGGGGGAGGTTGAGTAATGGCTACGTGTACGCTGTGGAGGAGAGGCTGCGACGTAGTGGATCCCGCACTAAAGTACACCTTTCAGGGGAACAAACTAAGGCTTACGCTGATTACCTGAATGCAGCAGATGGCTTTCTGCTTACTTCCAGACAGGATCCCTTTCCGTTGGTGATGATAGAGTCGGGTATCCTGGGCAAGCCGATTGTTTCGTTTCCTTCGGGTGGTGTTTCTGAATTTGTTACACCTCGTACCGGCTACGTAACTTCAGATTTCAACGTCGGCCAGCTGATCGGAAAGATGAAAATGGTCATGCGTGGAGATTTGGGGCACCATCCTGAAGAGATCAGGGACAGGGCATTGGTGTTTAATGTGGAGAAGGGAATTAAGCGCTGGGAAGAGATTATAGAGAGCGTTTTTCAGGATTTGCGGTGAGGTAAACTAAATTCTATTGGGACGACACGCTCGTACGCCCGCTACGGTAAACTATAGGTCAGGAGAGGAGAACTCCGGCCTATTTTCTGTTTTATAAGCAAAATTCAGCATCTGAAACCAGTTCCGGACAGCTTTTGAAAGATACCACGGAGTATGCAGAATGAAACGATCTACACATGCACAGGCTGTATTTATTCGTGAAAAGGTAGAAGCCCGCCTATAAGAATCCTCAGACCGGGGGAATAAATTAATTAAATTGTTATGCTTGCATAATATATGGGTGCGTTTTATATTTGTGTTCGGCATGTTATGCCCGCCTGATATCAAGTGTGTTACGTATTTTCCAATTTATTAATAAGTCATGGGAGCCATTGACGAGAAGAAGTCTACAATCAAGGGAGGGGAGTTCATAGTAAAATCTACTGCCGCTGCTGACGTTTTTATTCCGGAGGAGTTTTCTGAGGAGCAAAATATGATCGCAGCGACCTGCCGGGATTTTCTCAGTACACAGGTTTGGCCTCGACTGGAGGAAATTGACCAGGCGAAAAATCCGGAGCTGATATCCTCGCTGGTTACCGCTGCAGGTGAGCTCGGGTTATTGGGCATCGTCGTTCCTGAGGAGTACGGTGGGTTTGGTATGAGTTTTAACAGTTCCATGTTGGTCACCGAAGCAACGGGAGCCGGACATTCTTTCTCGGTGGCTCTTTCGGCACATACAGGCATAGGTACGTTGCCTATCGTTTATTACGGTTCTGAGGAGCAGAAGCAGAAATACCTGCCTAAACTCGCTTCCGGCGAATGGAAGGCGGCTTATTGTCTGACCGAGCCGGATTCAGGCTCAGATGCGAATGCGGCCAAAACCCGGGCTACGCTGACTGAGGATGGCGCGCATTATTTGCTGAACGGGCAGAAAATGTGGATTACCAATGGTGGGTTTGCCGACGTTTTTATTGTGTTTGCTAAAGTTACCGATGCCTCGGGGCAGGCAGATAAGCATCTTACAGCTTTTATAGTTGAGAAATCAGCGGGTGGAATTACAATGAACGAGCCCGAGCATAAAATGGGTATTAAGGGATCTGATACCCGGCAGATTTTTTTCAATGATTGTAAAATTCCCGTGTCTTCCATGCTGTCCACACGTGAGAACGGTTTTAAAATTGCTGTGAATATTCTGAATATCGGACGGATCAAGTTGGCAGCTGCGGCACTGGGGGGAGCTAAAATGGTAATCAGCCTTGCCGTTGGTTATGCTAACGAGCGGAAGCAGTTTGGCAGTCCGATTGCACAGTTCGGTGCAATAAAACACAAGCTGGGGGAGATGGCGGTCCGGTGTTTTGCATTGGAATCGGCCTCGTATAGAGCCGGGCAAAATATTGATGACTGGATAGACGATCTCAAGGCAGGCGGTATGAATGATGCCCAGGCTAAATTGAAGGCGCTGGAGGAGTTTGCCATTGAGTGTGCGATCATGAAGGTCCACGGGTCTGAAACCCTTGATTTTGTGGCTGACGAGGGTGTGCAAATCTATGGCGGCATGGGCTTTTCTGCCGACGCACCTATGGATCGTGCCTACAGGGATAGCAGGATCAACCGGATATTTGAAGGTACCAACGAGATCAATCGCTTACTTTCGGTAGATATGATTCTGAAGAGAGCGATGAACGGGCGTATAGACCTCATGAACGCTGCGATGGCTGTTTCTAAGGAAATTATGTCTGTACCAGACTTTTCTCAGGAGTTGGATGAGCGTCTTTTTGCCGCAGAGAAAAAAGTGCTGGCTAATTTAAAGAAAGCGACCCTGATGGTGGCGGGAGCAGCTGTTCAGAAATTTATGTTAAAACTTTCGGAAGAGCAGGAGATCGTCATGAACATAGCAGATATGGTCATAGAGGTATATGTTGCCGAATCCGTTCTTCTACGGGCTGAGAAGCTCATACTTTCCGGCCGCTCAGATAAATCGCCTGAACTGATAAAGGATCTGGCCATGGTGTATCTCCATGGTGCTGTGGATAAAGTACACCTCGCTGGTAAAGATGCCATTTTTAACTTCGCAGAAGCAGATGAGCTTCGTGTGATGCTGATGGGAATGAAGCGCTTTACCAAGGTGGAGCCTTTTAACACAAAAGATGCACGCCGGCGCATTGCAGATGCACTTATTCGTGAGAACCGATATGTGTTTTAATAGGTGAAGCCAGTTTTCATGAGTGCCGCTAAGATGGAATGGGCTCTTGAAACAGAATGTTATTTCTTTTTGGTCCTTATTTGTATTGGAAATAAGAATATTATTTGTATTTTTTTGTATATTTAATATTTTAATTGAAATTTTCTTCACGGGTCAAAATTAAATTTTGTTTTTCATTGTTAGAGGAGCGGCCTTTCGCCGCTCCTTTTCTTTTAGGTGGTGGAGTAAAAACGATCTCACGGTTTTTAGCGCCAGCCGGGATTTTGCGTCAGTTTGGGATTGAGTACGATTTCCGACATAGGAATAGAAGTCAGGTAATCCCTGTCGGTTCTGAATCTGTATCCGTTCGGCAAGGCATTTTTGAAAGGATCCAGGAAGCCGTTTTCATCTACCCCAAACGGGTTAACCCTGAGCTGGCTGGCCTTAAATCCTTTTGGCCGTTTTCCGGTGATAAGCTGGCCGCCCGCAGCCCAACGTGCGATATCATTCCAGCGAAAACCCTCAAGGGCAAGTTCAACTCTTCGTTCTCTTCTGATTTCGTTAATCAATGGGGACAGTTCCGGGAAATCCCACGCCGGATCCACAGCGATGGAGTTGATCAACAGGTTGGGCATTCCGGCCCGGTCCCGTAATTTTTTGATAGAAATATCTACGTCGTTTTGGCTGAGGGTACCCAGTTCCGCCTTAGCCTCTGCATAGTTAAGCAAGGCTTCGGCATAGCGATAAATCACAGCCGGACTTTGTTCGTATTGCTGTACGTGATACACCATGTTGGGATTATAGCCTTTTTGAATCAGGTATCCGCTCGGGGCGTTGAAATCGGCTGTTGTGTTTAGCCGGTCATAGACATCTTTCCATGTTTGATGCGTTCCGTTTGCGAATATTTTCCAGATTTCGACGGGAGGGGAGATTGTTTGAGCAAATCTTGGATCGCGGTTTTGTATTTCTTTGTTCAGATCATCGTAGCCCTTAAACAATGCATTCTGAGAGATCGGTTTTCCGTCTGTGCACAGATAGGCGTCTGCCAATTCCTTGGTGATGGTATTTCCACTAGGCGTTTCCATCCGGATGTTACGGTCATTTACAAAATCCACGTCTCCTCTACTCAGGTCGTTGTTGTACTCCCGCCAAAACATCACTTCGGAATTGGACGAATAGTCCTGCATCGCAAACAGATTTTTGTAGTCGCTGGACGGAGTTCCGGTAGAGTAAATGTTGTATACACCGGATTCCATTATCTTCAACGCAGCTTCAGCAGCTTTGGTGAAGTATTTTTGAGGCTGGCTTCCTGCTGCGCCGAAAGGAGTATTTGCATGATACTTTTCCCAGCTCCCTTCATAAAGGGCAACCCGGCTTTGAATCAGCAGTGCCATCCATTTGTTGATACGTCCTGCCCCTTTGGTTTTGTCGGCTGTCAGATAAATTGCTGCAGAGTCAAGCGAGGTGATGATGTGGTCGGCTACTACATTTCTTGCGTCTCTGGGGTTGTACAATTCGGGAGAACTCGTACCCGGTACATTCCCCACTACCTGTATTTCTCCGTAAGTCTGCAGAAGAGCGTAGTAGATTAGCGCTCTGAAAAAATAGGCCTCTCCAAGATACTGTTGGTAGTCTTTGAGCGCGTAGTTCTGTTCCACTTTTTTGTAATTTTCAAAAAAGTAATTGATGCTTCTTACATTACCAAATCCGATACTTCCGCTGGTGGCGACAGTCCGGGTGCCCTCAAGCCGTTGATCCGGTGCGTTTCCTATCTGATTGTCTGTGCCTTTGTCACTACCGTGGTTGGCATATTTCGGGAAGAACGCATTGCTGTAGTACTGGTTAACGTAGGCCCGTAAGTCATTAGGTGTTTTGAAATAGTCAGGTGAAGTTACCGCGTCCAGTGGCGTTCTATCCAGAAAATTGTTTTCGCACCCACTTAATACAAAGAGCAAACTGAGAATATGAAGGATGTTAAATCGTTTCATTTGGTTATATTTTTTTAATTTCTGAGAC
>CAZAVR010000085.1:0-10222 GCA_964488435.1 uncultured Cytophagales bacterium
ATCCGGTCGAGGGGAAGCCTGATTTGCAGCCGCAGGGAAACCAGGTAGTGACTTTGTCGCTTAAGGGAATTACACCTGCGATGATAGCTAATAAGGCAGCCACACTCGGGATAAATGAGCTAAAGCGAGGGTCTGATCAGAATTATTTCTATATTTCCCGTGTCAACGGGTTGATCAAAAAGGCTGAGTCCAGGGGGAAAAAGGTAATTTTTTATTTTGCCAATAATACGACCCCGAACGAGCTCCTGGTTCTTTCTGACGTTATTCCATTTATTCCGGAGGCAAATCTTTTGAGGCTACCGGTTAGCGCAGCTTCTGAAGCATTGTTCAGTCCGGAGAATAAGTTTGATGATTTTCATCTGAATAACAAGGGAAGCAGGATATACACGAAGTTCCTTTTGGACGCATTTCAAAAGAAGGGGTAGTAGTTCTTGTATTTCCGAACCCTTCCCGCGGAAAGTTTGAAATCAAGGGACTTTCACGGGGGAGCCTGATCCGGGTTTACGACAATCACGGAGTATTTATAAAAGCCCGGAGCATGCCAAAGGATGATGACTTCACCCTGGATCTGGAAGGTTATCCAGCAGGTGTTTACAATCTGCGTGTTTTGGAAGGACTTTCAGGAAACTATCGGGAAAGAAGAATAATTAAAGAGTAGTTATAAATCGAATACCCCTGTTTTTAAAACCCTTTCTGCGATGGAGTTTCTTATATTTGGATGGAAAAGGTCATGATGATTTTTCTGAATCTCCGGTTTGTGTACTTGATACGGTTTAATACTAAAAATAAATGGAGCCAGAAGCGGCGCTTTCTTCCTCGCAAAAAAATTAAACGGCGTCAGCAATATCGTATTGTAATCCAAGGCATTAAGCTCTATGAAGATCTGCTCTACATCACCACTTTCTTCAATAAGCCGGCTGGCTACCTCCATCGAATTGGATTGCGAAAGGCTAAAGAGGCCCATATTATAACTTCGCGACTCCCCGGCATTCAATGAATCAAAAAGACGGGGTTCTACTCCATATAAAGTCCTGCTGGTTCCTATAAAGACAGTATTCGGCTGAAACTCCCTGCACATTCTCTCCTTCAGCGAAATATCCCTCCGCGGATCCGGATCCAGTTGCCATACGAATAGGACTACCATCATTTTAAACAAAAGAATGGCACCGCCCCACTTCAAGACCATTTTCAGTATCATGTCAGAAAATACTGTTTAAAACTGGATATAATAAAAATCAGGAACTTCTATCCGCCCGAAGACCAGCACAAGCTCCAGGAGTAAAAAGACATAAAGAGATCTCACGACTACGGTTTTACCAAGCAGGTAGGATGCAATATCCTCTTTCTCCCCCATCATGTAATTGAAATAATCCATGACCAGAAAAAGGAGGATGGTCAGAAAAAAACCGGGCGCAAAAAATGAGTTGACACCTGGCGAAATCCCGAACATGCTGGCATACAGCGTCACACCACGCTCCAGTTCAGCTGCTCTGAACCAACCCATAATCAGCGTACCGGTCAGCAGTCTGATCACGACGCGCCCTACTGCATGTGCAGAAGAATCCACTGCCACACCCATACGTACGTACGTCTTATCCCAAAAATCCTTCGTTCTCTTTTCAAAAGTAACATACGTCCACTGAAGTGTGCCCCAGATCACAAAAGACCAACTCGCTCCATGCCACAGGCCCGTGATGATAAAGGTGACCAACCTGTTAAACTCTAACCTTCTGGTGCTCGTCACTCCTTTGCTGATCGTAAAAAAGATATAATCCCGAAACCACGACGTGATGGTTATATTCCAGGCATTCCAGGATTCTGATCTGGTCGGAATAAAGTAATAACGATTCGCGAAATTCTTGCTCAGCTTTATACCAAAGAGCCTGGCAGAACCCATCGCTATATCACAGTAACCTGAAAAATCACAATAAAGCTGAATGGAAAAAAGCAGCACTGCCATAAATACAGAGAAAGCCGTAAACTGGTCGGGGGCATTAAATACAGGGCCTGTGTGGTCCGAGAAACGGCTCGCCAACACCACTTTCTTGAACAGCCCCCATATAATGAAGTAAATTCCCCCGCGAATATTGTCGGTGTTATAAGGTATTATGCTCCGGAGCTGCGGAATAAGTTGTCGCGTGCGCTCCAGAGGCCCCGACAGTAAAGTCGGAAAGAAACCCAGATAAATGGCCAGGTAGCCCAGATGATTTTCCGGCTTGATGAATTTCCTGCCCACATCCATGAGATAGCCAATGATCAAAAACGTGTAATAGGAAATGCCCACAGGTACAAACCAGCTGGCAAAAACAGTGAAATCCAGCGCTCCGGAAGGCAAAAGATATTTAAAAAAAAGCAGTGGTAAAAGACTTACAGAAATGGAAGTCCTGAGCACCCATTTTTTCTGTGTCTTCGAATATTTCGGATTGCCAAGAAACCTGCCGGCTACATAACAAAGACCCACCAGCGCAAACCAGATCGCTGTATACTTTCCACTCCAGCTTAAATTAAAAAGAACACTGACGGACAACAGCCATATCCACCGCCTTGGCCCCGGTGTCCGGTAGTAGATAAGAACGGTAAGCGACAGTAGGAAGAAATAAGAGAAATCTGTGAATTTGATCATAAAACCTCTCTACTTCAACAAAACCGGCAGCTTTTTAAAACCCCTGAAAAAGAATTTATTGTCCCACTCCCTCTCCACACTGTCATCGAACCTGATGTCGGGAAAAGACTCCATAAACCGCGGAAGAAGCTTTTGCATCTCAAATCTGGAAAGCCTGGCACCCAGGCAATGGTGTACACCGTAGCCAAAACCCACGTGCTGGTTGGGCTTCCGGGTAGGAATAAATTCCTGCGGATCCTCAAAAACAGCAGGATCCCTGTTGGCAGAGGCAATACAGACAAATGCCGTCTGCCCCTTTCTCACCTTTACTCCCTCATACACCATGTCCTCAACAACCTGTCTGGGAATCCATTTGATCGGACTTACGTACCTGATCAACTCTTCAACGGCGATAGCCGTCTCAGTTTTGGATGTCCAGTCTATCTTTTTCTCCTTATTTTCTATCAGTGTCGTCACGCTTCCTGCCACAAGCAATGCCGTGGTTTCCACTGCTGCATTCACCAGAAATTCCCAGGTCGCGATGAGCCGGTGCGCGTCGTCTTCGCCTATTATCCTCTTCATGTCGATCAATAGGCTTTCCGTCTCCTGCCTTTCATGCCTGTCCAAGGTTTCACGCATGTAGCCACTGAATTCCTTCGAAAGATCTGCACACTCTTTCAGATCTCTGATCGACAACGTTTTTTCAAAAATCATCGTGATGATGTACGCGAATTTCTGAATAAAATCGAAATCCCGTTCGCTCAAGTCTATAATTTTACTAATGATCAGAAAGGAGAAATGCCGGGAAATCTCCACCAGATCGGCCTTTTCCCTGTCCCTATACAAATCAATCAGTTCGCGGATGGAATCGTTAGTAATTTGTTCGTAATCCGCCTCATAAAACTTCTTGTGTACAAACTTACGCTGCTCTATATGCTCCGGTCCGTTCATAAAAAGCAACCAGTACTTCAGATTTGCAGCAAAGTCCAGTAGCAGAGGATCATCCCCGGACAGGGACGATATAAATTTGAACCTGGCCGCGAAATCGAAATTGCTGAAGTTTTCAGTATCCGCAAAAACAGATTTCACGTGATCATAATCCATCACCACCAGGTCTCCGAAATGATTGGAGTGAATGGGGTTCTCCCGACGGACCTCGTCAAGTAAAGCATCGTAATTATCGCTGACGTCTCCCTCTACTGACCATATTTTCACTTCCGGCATAACGTTGAATTTTAAGGTGTATCAATACTTTATCCTGATTGACATTACTCTTCCTGATTCTCCGCCACCCATTCGGAAGTAGCTGCAATCGTACGCATTTCCCACAGTATGGTTGGATTAATATCCACGCCCATCCAATCACTTAATTCCGAAGTGATATTTACCATAAGCAGGGAGTCCAGGCGAAAGGTCGAAATGTCGGCCTCAATGTCTATTGAATCAGCACTAAGTTCAGCGTAATAAGCAATCCGGGAAGAAAGCCAGGAAGAAATTTCAGCAGATGTTTTGGTCATTTTTGTGGTTTAATTGTATTAAATTTATTTCATATAAAGTTCTCGTGTTGCCAGGCGCTGGATTTTACCACTCGATGTTTTAGGCAGCTTCCCTGTTTGTATGAATTTGATCTCATGCGGAATCAATCCGAACGCGGCTCCGATATCAGTGGCAATTTTACTCCGAATCAGCTCGATCTCTTCCACGCTTTGTTCTTTCCGTTTCAACTCGCTTACTATCATCAGGCCCTCACCGGAAAGGGTTTCCACGGAGAAGGCCGCAGTGGCGTTGATCGGGATATCATCATGACTGAAACTGACGATCTCCTCTATATCCTGGGGATAATAATTCACCCCACGTATGATAATGAGTTCTTTACGCCGACCAGTGATGAAAATTTGTCCTTCCTGAGTGAAACCCAGATCTCCCGTCCGCATAAATGGGCCCTTCCCACAAGTTGTATACGCTCCGAATGTCTCTTTTGTTGCCGCGGAATTTTCCCAATAACCCAAAGCTACCCCCGGTCCGCTGACCCATATCTCTCCGCTTTCACCGGATTGAACCATACTTTTGGTATCCGGGTCCACGAGCAATACTTCTGTATTTTCTACCGCAAACCCACAGGCCACCACATCGCGTGGCGGAGAAGTTTCCTCCTTTTGGAATAAAATTGCCTTACCCGGCGAATCCAGACTCACTGCCAGCGTCGCTTCGGCCAGCCCATAAGCCGGAACCAGATTTACGGGTGCAAATCCACAGGGCTCCATCCTCTCTATAAACCGCTGAAGTCCGGATAGGCGCAGCAGTTCAGCACCTGCATACAATACCTTAAGCGAGCTCAGATCTATGCCCGAAAGCTGCTCGTCAGTAACCCTCGCGACACAATGGTCCAGGCCGAATCCGGGGCCGCCTGAGAAGCCGACCTTATATTTCGAAATAGTCTCCAGGTAAAGCAACGGCTTGGTAATAAAAAGCAACGGTGCCATGACAAGCCCAGTCCCGCCGGTATAGAGCGGAGAAAAAAGGCCGTCTACGAGACCCATGTCATGGTAATGAGGGAGCCATGTCAGAGAAGTATCTTGTCTGGTACGACCAAACCAGCTATTAATGGCATTGAGATTGGCTACCAGGTTCTCATGACTAATCATAACACCTTTCGGCGAGTTTGTAGAACCAGATGTATATTGCAGGTATGCGGGCTGGCCCGGAATCCGTATTCCCGCGAACTCCGCTGCGTCAATGTTCTTCCCGGAAATGGCCTCCGTAAAAAACCACTGCAGCGGATAATCCTGAAATTTCAATGCGGCCTCGGTTTTACGCTGAAACTGCATCTTATAGGTCTTTGCATTGGTGATAATGCCGCTGGCATCACAATCGCCGACTATTCTCAGGATACGGTTTGCACCGGACTCGGAATAACCTACAGGACAGGGGACCGGAATAAGTCCTGCATGAAGCGCTGCCAGAAAAGAGACAATAAAGGCACTCTCCGTAGGAAGCAGGATAACTATTCGTGATCCGGGGGGGATAGATCTTACTAAACTCAAATGCCGTAGCGCATACCTTGTCCCATAAATCTTGGTAGGTAATCTCTTCGGAAAAGTTTCCTTCCGAACCTATGTAAGCAAGCGCTGTTTTACCGGGCTGAACCCGCGCATGATCTTTAAGTAGACGAAGTATATCCATAACTGAAAATGTCCTCACACCACCTCGTCAATAAAACTAACAGACAAATATATCAGGTGGGGACGGAATCTATATCAGCGCCAAATTTAATCCAGAAAAGCCTTTTTTTATAGTTAACTACTAAAAAAATTAACTAACCGGCGCTGTCTCAGTCTCATTATGCACCCCTGAGAAGCATAAATCCGACCTTCGCGGACTTACTTTTCAGCCAGAAATAGCCCGGATGCAGCCCACCACGGCACATTCCTGACAGCTGCCTGTGAGACACTCGCTCCAAGCCAATTAGACAAAAAGAACCTTATTACTATGGTAAATGTTATATATGAATGGGGGTATCCGTCGCGGTTCACAACATTTACTTCTGAACCGCGTTTTACCCACGTAACATTTACAAATATTCTCCATCAGCAAATTTCACAGCATGGGAAAAGCACGTATTTTTTTTCTGACTGTAGTGACTACGCTCACCGTATTAACCGCATTTCAACGCGTAAGATCTCTTCCGGATCACACAAAACTTTCAGACACCGTTTCCCATCCTGCTCCCGCCCCTGCCTGGTCTCAACTTTATGACTCTCTGCAACTAGATGAGAAAGGGCTCTCAAAAATGGCTTTCAAATACGCGTTTCAGGGGTTCAATCAACTCGACTTTGAAAGTCCTGTCCTTGCCATCGCCGATTTCTCCCAATCATCACGAAACAAAAGATTATACATCGTTGACGTGGTAAAGCAGCAATTGCTTCTCAACACCTATGTTGCCCATGGTCGGAATTCAGGTTTGGAATTCGCCGAGAAATTCTCCAACAAAAATTCTTCCTATCAATCCAGCCTTGGCTTTTTCCGCACGCTGAACACCTATCAGGGCAAACATGGCCTTTCCCTGCGACTCCAGGGATTGGAAAAAGGGATCAACGACCAGGCCTACACCAGAGGAATCGTCATTCACGGTGCAGACTATGTGAGTGAAGGATTTATCAGGACCACCGGCCGACTTGGAAGAAGCCAGGGCTGCCCGGCCGTTCCGGTAAAAGAGCACGCCAGACTAATTCAGGTGTTGAAGGATGGCGCCGGGTTATTTATCTTTTCAAAAGACAGTCATTATCTCAAATCCTCCAAAGTACTGGCGTCGCTGGAAGACATGCCGACAGGCACTCAGACTCCGCTGGCCTTTCAAGGCAGCGACCATCCGGCAATCAACTAAAGTCTCATAAGCCATTATTTGAACATACATTATTTATCTTTCGGGGTAAATCACTATTATTATATCCACAAACATCATTGTTTAATTTACACTCTGCACTATGAAATATTGGAGCCTTATCCTCTTCTTTATCATGTCCTGCCTGTTTCTGAGCTCATGCGGAGAAAAGAAACAAGCCAAACGCGAAGAGATTGCCCGCCGGGATACTTCCATCACCCGGGAAAACTCCTACAGCGAATTGTTTATGGACAGCACCGCCGTGACCGATTATATCTCCAAACACCCTATGCATGACAGTCTGGCCAACAGGGTGAAAAGTTTTTATAACCAGAGAAATTTCCAGTATGCATGGTTTTTCCCTAACGGCCTGGCCGACTACGTACATACCTTTCTAAGCCTGCAGAACGAATACATCCACTACTCAGGAGATAGCACCTTATATGAACCGGAACTTCCGGACCGCATCGATTCGCTTCAGCAACTGTCCGAGATTGATCTGAAAAGTGACTATATCAGAGACACGGAAGTGATGCTGACCCAACAGTTTTTCAGGTATGCCTACAAAGCTTATTCCGGAGACCGGCAGTTGAACCTGCGCGAACTGAACTGGTTTATTCCCAGGCGCAAATTAAATACAGTTGCCTTCCTGGATTCTCTGGTCAAGAACAAGGGTCAAAACCTGGATCGCTACGAACCCGTGAGCAGGCAGTACAGTCTTCTCCGGGAAAAACTCGTACTCTACTATGGCCTGGACAAGAAAAACACGGAATGGGAACCCATTGCGGCTGAAAAAAAACCGCTAAAGGAAGGTGATTCGTCCGCCGTGATCAGTACCCTGCAAAAACGACTTTTCTTGCTGGGTGACCTTGAAACCAGTGATACATCCGGGCGCTTCGACGCTTCGCTCACCAAAGCCCTGAAAAATTTCCAGGTTCGTCATGGGTTGGCGGAAGACGGTAAGATCACCAAAGCTGTCCTGCAGGAAATCAACGTACCCGTCCGTGAACGCATCAGGCAGATCCTCATTAACCTGGAGCGTATCAGATGGGTCCCTGAAGAACCGACTACGGATTATATTCTGGTCAATATTCCGGAATTCAGGCTGCACGTGTATGAAAAAGGCAATCTGGCCTTCAACATGGACGTAGTGGTCGGCTCCACTGCGCACAGCACCGTAATATTTTCGGGAAAGCTTAACCAGGTCGTATTTAGTCCCTACTGGAACATTCCCCCCAGTATTCTGAAAAATGAAATCCTTCCCGGTATACGAAAAAATCCAAATTACCTGGCCCGTCACAATATGGAGTGGAACGGAAATGCCGTGAGACAAAAACCCGGAAAAAACAATTCACTGGGTTTGGTCAAATTCCTTTTCCCGAACAGCTATAACATCTATTTTCATGACACCCCGGCCAAGAGCCTTTTCGGGGAATCTTCGCGCGCTTTCAGCCATGGATGCATACGGCTGTCCGAACCCAAAAAGCTTGCCGAGTTTTTACTGAGACGTGACAGTACATGGACCACTTCTAAAATCACGGCAGCCATGAACGCAGGAAAGGAAAAGTATGTAAGACTGAAAGGAGAGTCAGAAGTTCCCGTATTCATTGGATACTTTACCTCCTGGGTCGACAGGGAAGGGAGGCTTAATTTCCGCAAAGACATTTACAATCACGACAAGAAAATGGGCGCGCGTCTGTTTTCTGCTCCGGCAGTAGCGGCGAAATAGCTGGAGCTCTGCGAAGGTGGAAGCTTTAGCATGAGTTAGTTAGTTCCAGAGTTGACGGTAAGCGTACGGATCAGCTTTACCGCCGGAGTTCTCGAACTCCCGAACTATAATAACTCTTGAACTCTCTTATGTAACTCTTGAACTGAAAAAGACGTAAATTCGGATTTGGAACGTCCTATTCTTATGCCACCCCTTCAGGGTTTCTAATTTCATCATTTTTCACCTTTCTATAATTCTGTCACCACTTCGTGGCTAACAGAACACATAGGGGAACTCGGGTAAGATTTCAAAATACAGGCAATGGAATAACTCATTGAACTAAAATAACTCTCGAACTATAGAGTAACTCTCGAACTGAGATAACTCCTGAACATTTCAGAGTCATCAAACTTGTTAGCCTTTTCGCCTGAGTAATCACAGCCAACTGCCCACCGCCTAAAGCCCTAAAGCCTACGACATACAGCCTATAACATGTTGCTAAAGCATACAGCCTACCTCACACCTGCAAAACGCCGACATTAAAAGGTTTCTCAATCGGTGCCTGATCCGCTATACTTATACCCGTGGAGATGACCATTCTCGTATCCATGGGATTAATCACCCCGTCCACCCAAAGCCTGGATGCGGCATGATAAGGCGACTGCTGCCTGTTGTACCGGTCTGCTATGCGCGCCGAGATTTCGCTTTCGGCAGCTTCATCTATTTCCTGCCCTCTCGCATTGAGGGCTGCCTTTTCTATCTGCATCAGGGTTTTGGCCGCTGACGCCGCGCTCATCACAGCCATCCGGGCCGAGGGCCAGGCAAAAATCAGGCGCGGATCATAGGCCTTTCCGCACATGGCGTAGTTGCCTGCGCCATAAGAGTTTCCAATAATGAAAGTAAATTTGGGCACCACAGAATTGGCCATGGCATTGACCATTTTGGCGCCGTCTTTGATAATACCGCCCTGTTCCGCCCTGCTTCCTACCATAAAGCCCGTCACATCCTGGAAGAAGATCAAGGGAATCTTCTTCTGATTGCAATTCATGATAAAACGCGCCGCCTTGTCAGCCGCATCACCATAAATGACACCCCCCATCTGCATTTCACCCTTCCCGGTTTTGATGATTTTCCGCTGGTTGGCCACAATCCCGACCGACCACCCGTCTATCCTCGCATAAGCGCATACTAACGACTTTCCATAATCAGGTTTGTACGCTTCAATACCCGGTGCATCCACTATGCTTGCAAGCAGCGACTCCGTGTCATAGGGTTTCATCCGGTCAAGGGGAAATAGCTTAAATATTTCTTCCGGTGCGCTCAGCGGATCCCGTGCTTCCGATCGGTTGAACCCGGCCGACGGATTCGTCCCTATTTTATCTACCAGCCTTCTAATCGCCATCAGGCAACTTGCATCATCCGGATATTTGTTATCGGTTACGCCAGAGACCTCACAGTGCATCGTCGCTCCCCCAAGGGTTTCCGCATCCACATCCTCCCCTATCGACGACTTCACCAGGTACGGCCCTGC
>CAZAVR010000085.1:10274-11952 GCA_964488435.1 uncultured Cytophagales bacterium
ACAATCAGTGCCTCGTCTGCCATGACCGGTAAATAAGCGCCCCCTGCCACACAACTTCCCATGATAGCGGCTATCTGCACAATGCCCATAGACGACATGACGGCATTGTTCCTGAACAGACGGCCGAAATGCTCCTTATCGGCAAAGACCTCATCCTGCAAGGGCAAAAACAAGCCTGCGCTGTCTACCAGATAAATCACGGGCAACCTGTTTTCCATGGCGATCTCCTGGGCACGAAGGTTTTTCTTGGCAGTCATCGGGAACCATGCGCCGGCCTTTACCGTGGCATCGTTGGCAACGATCAGGCACTGACGTCCCGACACCGTTCCTATGCCCGCCACCACACCTCCTGACGGACAACCGCCAAATTCCTCATACATACCCTCCGCGGCAAAAGCGCCAATCTCCAGCATGGTGGTACCCTTGTCCAGGAGCAACCCTATACGCTCGCGGGCAGTAAGCTTCCCTTTCTTATGCTGCGCCTCCATTTTATCCGCTCCTCCTCCGGATTTCACTTTTTCATACTTCTGCTGAAGTTCATCTATTAACCCCGGCCATGTTTTCTGGTCTTCCATTTTGACGAATCCTGTTGATGATCCTGAAAAAATACGAATATTTCTCTCTTCAAGCCAAATAATGCCTTGGGAATGTTTCGTAGCAAGCGGGGCCGCCTTTAGCCTTTCATCCGATGCGCGTTTTGAGGGCTCACTTCGATCCGCCATGATTTGATTGGACAGAGATCCTGAAAATCCGGTCTGTGCTGTCCTCAACATCGGGGGACACTTGTTAATGTGATTTTGTCTCCGTATATTTATGAATAGGGCTTACGGTATGGTGTATAAAACGCTTTTCAGAATTCTACCTTTACTGAAGCTCCCCCACTTCTCACCAAACGCACATTCCCGTTTTTATGAAGAAACTATTATTTCTGTACTTGTTCTCTTTCTCCCTTCAGGCACAGCATGCCACCGAGACTATACAGCTACTGACGTCCACCGGTACCCTTAACGGCACACTTACCCTGCCCCAAAAATCCGACAACTCCACTCCATTGGTGCTGATCATTGCCGGATCAGGCCCGACCGATCAGGATGGAAACAGTCCGGTCGGGGTGAAGGCCATGCCCTATAAGCTACTGGCAGAAGGGCTTGCCGGTAAGAGAATTGCCTCCTTACGGTTCGACAAGCGCGGCATTGCATCGAGTGCCCGTGCCATGGTCAAAGAGGAAAATTTGCGCTTTGAGACTTATATCGATGATGTGACCGCCTGGCTGGATACTTTACGTAAAACCAAAAGATTCGGTAAAATCGCCCTGGCAGGACATAGTGAAGGTGCACTTATAGGATTGGTTGCGGCGCGTAGTCCGGGAGTCGATGGATTCATTTCGTTGGCCGGCCCGGGAAGAAAAATTGGGATGGTGCTCAGGGACCAACTCCAGATGCTGCCGGACACGTTAAAAACGCAGGCATTCAAAGGAATCGAAAGCCTCGAAAACGGGCAATCCATTGCGAACCCGCCTCCCGCGCTTTATGCCCTTTTCCGACCCAGCGTACAACCCTATCTGATCTCCTGGATGCGGTATACGCCCACTGACGAAATCAAAAAACTAAAAATCCCTGTCCTCCTTATCCAGGGCAAAAGAGACATCCAGGTAGAGGCCACTGAGGCCGGGCTGTTA
>CAZAVR010000086.1:0-11739 GCA_964488435.1 uncultured Cytophagales bacterium
GCAGCCAGATGCCATAACAACTGGAGAAAAATATGAAACCTTTCCATACTGTACATCCGAAGAAACGAACTCTTGTTTCTCAGCCATACCACTGGTTCGAGCTGCAAGGAAGCCACCCCTGCACAAATACATATAATCACCAGCAGCAACACGGTAAGCCGCTTATCGGGACGTCCGTCGACTACAAGTCTGTAGAAGAAAGTTACAAGCACAAAGGGTAAAATAGCAAACGTATGAAGCGACAACGCCACATCCATGTTACCATACAAAAAGTACCTGACAAACACTTTGAAACAAATCCACGGAGGAAGTGCATAGCGTTCCATTTCGGTCCGATGAGACACAAACCCCTGCCCCGCAAGGAGGTTGGAAACCAGGTTGATTTTGGTAAACGAATAGATCGTCAAAAGCCCGGCAAAAACGAGCATCAGTTTTAAGACTGGCCTCCTTTCGCGGTAGTCATAAATGACCAGACCGGCTATTCCGGCCAGAATAAAGACACCCGCCGACTGAAAATTTGAAAACAAAGGAAAAAGAAAAACAATGATCCAGTTCCACCACCTGCTTTGACTGCCCCTTATATTCAGAATCGCGTATAGTAACAAAGGTTGTCCTGCAATGCTCATCACCCAGGCAGGGAGAAAAGGCGTAAATGCAAAAGAAAGAGATAAAAAGGCAGCCTGAAGCGGCGCCAAACCCAGGTATCTTCTTGACAAAAGCCACATGCCCCCCCACGCCGCGAGACTGGCCGAAATCATGGACACGTTCAATGCCACGAAAGTAGGGAAAAGAAGATTAAGCTGGTAATAGTAATCGAAGGGATTGGCCAACGTAAATTTAGGCACACCACCCATAAACTCCTGTATCATCGTCCAGGCATCAGACCAGGCATTCCCACTATTCATTACAACACGATACCAGACTATGTAGGAATCAAGTGTATCGAACGCATTATAGAACGCACGCTCTCCCAGCCATAAAACAGGAAAATGGTATAGAAAAAAAATAAAAAAGATGATGTAAAAAAAACTTACATGTTTCGCAAAAAACATAACTCCATCACGCTAAACAAAACAACAATCCATTTATCTCCTCCCCGGATCTACGATTCAAACCAACCGGGATTAAGCTCCACCGGTTTTCCTCTGAATGTATTACAGGCGGAAAAATACCGGATGACAAATCTGAATCTGATGAACCGCACAGGCGACCGGAGAAAAAGGACGAGACAAACGAGAAGTAGTAAAAATGGTCTATTTAGGAAAGGTAGTAATATTTATTGAATTATACAAAGAAATTGCAAAAAAAATCCATCAATGATGGAATCATAATAGCCGGGATTACCTCAAGAATGAGGTTGGTAGCTATATTTTTTAAAGACTTTATACAAAAACATCGATAATCAATATATTTACATCATAATATATCACTACATCCTAATATGAAACCCTTCGTTCTATTTACGCTGATTGTCGTATTGTGCCTTCCCCTTCGCGGACAGATTGTATCCTATCCTGTTGCCGGACAAGACATTCATCGCGGTTTGGATAAAAGTAAGCTTACCGTCAAGGTAGACTTTACAACTTGCTCGAATGTAAAAATCAAAATCAATCTCGGCGCAACCAACACCCCGGGTGTGATCAGTTATGTGACCGGAAGCGTAGCCAAAACTGACGGAACAGCTGCGCTCTCCATCACCGAGAGTGATGTCACGAATTTATCTGCACCTGAATTCCTGATAGGAAATACGACAGCCGGCGAAACCATCACTTTTACCATTGAACGCAGAGCAAACTGCGGATCGGCCAATGCCACCAAAGACAATGTCACCATATCTGGCGACGGCTGCGGATCGGTGGAGAATAATGTGAGCCAGAACAACTACAACCTGCTTTCTCCCGCATTGACGCTCGTACCGCAGACCAATATGACCGGTGTAAGTGTGGGAACCAGCTACAACAGAACATTTTCGGTAGCCAATGGGGGCCTCGGCTGTCTCAACAAGCTTGGCATCTGGATCGTACACCCGGGTGCCGGTGCCCGTACCAACAGTCTGACTTTGAACAGTACGGTACTGACTGCTTCCTATGCAATGGGTGACAGCATTTATTATGAAGTAACCGGACCTGTGCTCGGAACAGACGGCAAATTCTGCAATAGCGGGACAGCCCTGGTTTTTACCGAGAATTTCACAGCCCTCAAGTGTAATGCCACCACGCGCTACGGCAGCGCATGGTACGGGCACGACCATACCACCTGTGCTTCTTCCACAAGCAGCGCAAGCTTCACCATGAGCAACAATACCCCTAATCTTGCCGTCACATTGCCAGTACCTGACCATGACTATACCTTTACCGGGGATTCACGGAAGCAAACTTACCGCATCACGAACAGCGGTACAGGAGCAGCTGTCAATGCAAAACTACTCGTGCGTACCTTTGTGCCGGGCTCTCATTCGTCTCACCTGGGTATAGACCTGTCCAAGGCATGGGAAATACGGAATAGTTCCGGTGAAGTTCTGGGAAATGCCGGCAACCTAACTGCACTGATCAACACAACCAGCACGGCTTTCTATGACGGAAGCTGCGTGAACCGCCAGTCCAACTCTTCCTTCAAATCCGAAGCTTCCGGCGAACTAACAGGAATTATTATCCCGGCCGGCCAGTATATTGAGATAGATGTGTGGTATTCAGCTAACAATATGGGCTGCTCCGCGGTAGGAATCTGCAACCAGGTGGGAATTTCCTGGACTTCCTTCAATACTTCTGTTCAATATCAGAATCAATGTGCCACCGCTAACTATACCGAGAATTACAAAAATCACGCCCACAGGTCGTTTGCCTATTTCTCGAACTCTGTAGAAATCCCCACAGACATCCTTCCGGAATCACCGTTTACGATGAAAATGAACATTGGACTATTCCGCACAATCAACTACACCGACGGAAGCGGCGCCACTTACCTGTCTATTCCGGTGGCGGGTAGCGGCATACGGCCCAATGCCTCAGAGGTAACCTACGACGTTTACACCTGGCCAATGGCGCTGAATTCAACCAACGACAGCATACTCATCGGCCCGCTGAATACAAATATTAATTTCAAAGAAGGTGTTCTTTATGTGCCGCTTATCGCCTCCTGTAGCGGCCAAAACGGGGTGAAGACGCTTCGCACACACATGAAAACGAGGTATTCCTCCCGTTCGCCCTGGATATACCTGGGCTGCATTACCTCTACCACCACCCTGCATTGCCCGGGTCCATGTCCCAAAGGAGGCGCTACACCAAAAAAATTTACACTGCAAAGAATAAACTTTGGCTCACCTGACAATGACAATAACCATGTAGCAGACGTAGGCGGAACCATTGATCTCAGCAAAGTTGACGATCATCACAGCGTAAACGGCGACACCCTGCTGGGGACCTGGTTTATTAAAGTACACCCCAACAATGAGAGTTCGGACCCGTTTTATATGCAGAAATTTAAATACGTATACATCGATTTCAACCTGGGTGCTCATGCCATCAACGGATCGCTCAACGCCTTAAACGAAGCCACCATTGAGATATATCCCAATGCAAACCCACTGGCTACTCCGCTCACATTCACGATAGACCCCACCTTGTTCAGCTCAGGCGGACGTTTCGCCAAATACGAAATCACCTCCGCACACAGGGGCGGAGATTTTCAGGACAACGACAGCCTTGTGGTCCGGGCCTTGTTTACAACCAATCAGTATAATGCCGACCGCGGCAATGTCAACTCCTCCGGAAATACGATGTTTGTGACCAGCAACGAAGTGTATTCAACCTATTTACGTAAAACATCCCCACAGACGGCGCCTGTGGACGGTGAAAATTACACTTGCGACCATTTTAATGATTATAACCAAATAAGTCATATCTATCAGTCACCTTATATTCCAGCCGGGCAGGTCATCACCGGCTGCACAAACAACCTCACCGCACAGATGCGGGTGTACACCAGAGGTCAGGAAACAGCTATTATCTTCCCTTATGAAGTGAGAACTTTCTACTGGATCGATAACATGGTCATACAGCTGCCACCCGGGGTTACCTATCGTTCCGGCAGCGGGAAAATAGTCGCTTCCCGCTACAATTCGCTCAATGTCCTGCTTCCGGAGGGAGACAGGTCCATGAACCTGCCTGACTCCCATGTTTCGCAGACGGGCACGACACTCACACTAAGTAATCTTCGTACCATATACACAACTTATGGTGGATCCATCACCCCAATGGATGAACTGGAAGGGATCGATTTCCGCTTTCAGGTAGATCCGACCTGTGATGCGGTAAACGGTACTTTCACCAACTCCATGTACGCACAAGGAATTGGCAATGTAACCAATACTCCACTCGACTATTCAAATGATGTGAGCTCTGGCTCCATCTCCTCCAACTCGGACGGCTGGCGTTACACAGCTCCTCTTCCAAACCTTTCGGGTGAAAGCACCGTTACCAGTACGGATGGCACAGGTTCATGGAGTGTGGTCCTCCAGAACCAAAGTAATACCATTGCCGCGCCGAACAGTTACCTCTATGTTTCGCCGGTAAATAGTTTTACGGATGTGGAAATCCGGGACAATGGGAACCTGCTCACACCAGATGCGAACGGCTTCTACGCTCTGGGATCTTTGGCCGCAGTTTCCACGCGCAGCATTACGATAACGGCCAAAACGAACAATTGCAATATAGACAGTCTGGCCATTAATTATGGCTGGGGCTGCAATGGCCTTCCCGCTTCTTTTTCTGATCAAACCTGTACGAAAAGGGTATGGCTCAAGCTGCGCAACCACCCGACAGAGATACAACTCGCCATTGAAAAGCAACCGGCGCCTTCCAAAGCATTTTGTTCAAGCGATGAAATCAGGTTTTCCATCAACAGCGCTTTGGGAGCCTACGCCGACAATCCCCGTTTCCTGGTCGTGCCGCCGGCAGGGATCAGTATTACTTCTGCTGAAATTGAATATCCCTCCGGCTCAGGCGACTGGCAATCCGTTACCCCCACCGTCGCCGGGGGCATATACACTTACTTTGTTGAAAACCACACCGCCGTCACAGCTAAAGGCCTGCCCGGAGTGGCTACACATCCCTCTGCAAACAATCGTAAGGCAAACCTGCGTATCAACTATACTACCGAATGCGGATTTGTAAATAACAGTAAGTTTATGGTGTCCCAGCAGGCAGACAGACCCTGTGGTATACCTGTCCCGCCAACCTTGGGTTACAACAACCTGGCAAGAACCAATTCCGTTACGCTGTCCGGCTCTATGCCGGAAGGAAGTGCCGAATTAAACATCAGTTTCAGCGCTCCCGTACAACAGTGCAGTAATTTCACGATCAATGCTACCGTGTCTCCTATTGGTGCCATAACTGAACAGGGGGATAAACTGCTTATTACAATACCAGATGGCCTCGAATATGTTGCCGCAAGCTTCAACTCTTCCTCATTTACCCTGGCGCAGGAAGAACCCATTGCCGGAGTCGGCAAAAGCAAGATACTGGAAGTCCTTGTACCGGCAGGGATCACTGTGGGATCCGGGATTTCCTACAGCTTTGCACTTGTACCCGCCGCCATTAATAATGGATGCGGGTTATTCGAAGTACTTACGGACTATGTCAGAACCGGCGCGCAGTTTTACTGCCCCACATCCGGTACTACGTGTGAAAAGGGTGCCGAATCTATTATTGCCAGCAACATTCAGTCACTTAATATCACCAAGAGCCAGGTAGGGATTACAAGTATGGATCCAGTCACGGGTAGTGTGTTCCGTCCCAATGCCACCGCTCAGATCAATATCACGTTGTTCAACAACGGAACGTCTAACGCCCCGGCAGGTACAGTTATTGAGTTTTTCTGCGGCAACTCTACCACTTCCTTCGGCTCGCTGACCTTTCCTCATGAAATAGCCGCCAACGATGTAGCCACGGCTCAAATGTCTCTTTCTATTCCGTCAGACTGTGAAAACGGAGAAATGGTCAGAGCGATGGTTCGTCCCGCCGGTCTGGTTACGCAGTGTGTGTGCGACAGCACCAGCGTTCTGGCCAATTCCCCTCTTCCGGTTACTCTGCAGCAATTCACCGCTGAAATATCACGGAGGGATGCTAAAATTCAGTGGACCACTACGGGCGAAAGCAGGAACACGGGATTCTTCGTTCACTGGAGTCAGAACGGCCGGGATTGGAAATCACTGGACTTCATCCCCAGCAGGGCGGATGGAGGCAGCAGCGATAAGGCCTTGCATTATTCCTACTTTCACAGAAACCCGAAACCCGGTACACACTATTACAGGCTCCTTCAGGTGGATATGGATCAGACCGGAACGATGAGCAAAATGGTCGCACTGAAAGTGGACTACACCAAACAAATCACAGTATCTCCCAATCCGACAAGCGACCTTGTCACCTTAACGGGTCTGACCGGTCATGAAGAAATCCGCTTAATAAACGCGTTAGGACAGTCCCTACTCAAGGTGAACTCTTCAGCTGAAGTACATGAACTCAGGCTGACCAACTATCCTACAGGCACCTATCTGATCAGGGTGACCGACGAAACTGGTCAAAGCAGTACATATAAAGTAGTGAGAAAATAAAATGCGGAACCGGGGGTAAACATTCACATAAAACTTACCGAAGTGGCATAGCCAAAGGCACCAAATCAGTATGAGAAGAGACCGGTATGCGTATTGAGCAAAGTCTATTTAATAAAGATACAAAAAATAATTGGGATTTCCAAGACTGATCTGTTATTCTTTCCGGCATACTTCCTTGTCTGCTTTCAGTAAAGGTCAGGCGTAGTTCCCCCAGCCGATAAAAAGGATAGACGCGATAAGAAGAAAAATACCTGCTACAAGCCAGGCTGCCGATGCCGTGCCTGCTCCCTTCCATTCTTTCAAAACCACTCCCCATCCGTTGCTGAAAATGACGATGGCAGACATGTGTATGCTCCATGAGGCAAACTCAAAATTCTCCATCTTGGTAGCCCCCATCCCGTAAAAAAAGAATTGCAGATACCACATTACGCCAGCCGCTACGGACAACATATAATTCCTGAACTGTTGTTTCGCGGGTTTCATGAGAAAGTCCCTGTACGATCCATTTCTGAAAGACTGGATGATAACATACAGGAGATTAGTAGTAAAACCTCCCGCAAACGCCACCACGAAAATCGGAATATTACGAAAGATATCAGCTGTGCCAGCTGCTACGGCTGCTGCTGCCAAAGGTTCGCCAAAGCTGATCGCTATGGCCATACAGGCACTCATTATTCCTCCCGCTATGGCGATAGCAAAGCCTTTACTCAATGCAAATTCCCCAGACGGCCGATGCAAGACTTTAGCGGAAAGCACTTTTTCTTTATAGTGTCCTGCGATCCCACAGCAAATTATCCCCACCACGCTCATAAAAAGACCAACACTTATGATTCTGCCGGAAAAAGTCTGGATCAGATCGTAGAGTTTATCGTTCATCACAGCCGGGATTAGCGTGCCGACCACAGAAGAAACCCCCAGGGATACGGACTGCCCCAGTGCAAGCCCCATATACCGGATGCCAAGTCCCGAAAACAATCCGCCAAAACCCCAGAGGGCGCCAAATAGCCATATATAAAACAGGTCGTGGTCAGAAGTCGAAGCCCATGCATCGGAAAAGCCTGTCGTCACAAGCCAGACCCCTAACGCGGGCATCAGCATCCAGGCAACCAATCCCAGGAGTATCCAGTAGGTCTCCCAGGCCCAGCCCCGGATCTTGTAAACAGGTACATAGAAGCTGGCGGAAGAAAATCCTCCGATGGTGTGTAACAGAATACCAAGTAATTGTTCCATTCGCAAAAAATAGAATTTCCGGAAGAGTTTTAGTGTAGGTTAAGAATATACCTTGTATCTATGCGCTGACTCAGCGTCTGCCCTTGCAGGACGACAGAGGGCATGCCACCAGCTGCCTCGATCTCCATGAAGCCCGACGGATCACTGTAAACGCTGTATCGTACACCCCGTCCATCAGCAGCTTTTTCAGGAGAGGCATCCCGGATGTCTATGTATTCACATCCGTAACCCGGAGGCTCTGCCTTCCGTATCACCCGCAGCCCCCTATCCGGATCCCGGTATTCAATCTCCGATACTGCCGCCCCAATACCAAGCTGATATCGCGCGGTACCATCTGTAATGGCATGGCATTGTCCGTCCTTCCAGTAAAGCATGCCGGAGTCGGGCGCCTCGTAAAGATCCCATACATCTCCTTCATCTGCCTTAAAAATCACTTCGCACCCGCTACGGCAATCAAACTGGCAAAGACTCCAGGGAACCAAACGGAATTCGGAAGCAGACAAAGCATTCGCACCGAGATACCGGATTTTTTCATGGGTCGAAACCGTCAAACCATCTTCCTGACCGGTTACAGAGATCTCCCGGATAAATAGCAGAGGCAATCCTTTCCCCTGCCCATTGATCAGATCCACTTCGCTTTCTATTACCGCGCTATTCCTCCCGGATGAAACCACCCTAAACCTGGCATGCCTTATGCCTGGAGGTACGCGCCATCCGCCGGTAGCGTAACAATAACCCTGACTTGTACCTTCCGGGGCAGGCCAAAGACCATCCCCTCCCGGATTAAGATATCCGTCCGGACCACTGTTTCCCAGTATGGCATCCGGATTTACGCGGTTGAGCACAACACCGTTAAAAACTGTGTAAAGACGTCCCTCAAGATCCAGTCCTGCCAGTATACCGCACCGTTCGTCCCCGATCAACTTATACAGCTTTCCTGCTGACGCAAACAGCGTTTTCATCTTCTCTATCTGCATTATATCTCAAGTTAAATAGTACACCTGTTCCAATTCTTCTTCCCATGCCTTTCCGCTCAGCGGGTCCGGGGTTTCTAAAAATTCTGTCATTGACTTCCACCATTCCCTGCATACAACAGACGATGACAATTTTGAAAACTCATCTGGATCGCTGACTTCCAAATAGCAGACCAGATAACCGGTCGGCTGGTGGAGGAAAATAGAATAATTACTGATAGTATGTGCCTTTAGTTCAGCTTCCAATGATGCAGGTACTGAACGATGGGAACTGCGATAACCCTCCTCTTCTCCTGGTTTAAGCTTTATAAAAAATGTCCGTCGTATCATAGATTAATCCTATTGGCTGAGTAACGAAAGGCGAGGTCCTGTGCTGTGACAAAATCACCACCGGCCTCCCGAAGCAGCCCGCAAAGACTATCAAATTGTTCTATAGCGTACGGGCCGCAATTTTGGGTGATGAAAGAAAGAGGCGTTACCCTACATTCTCCAAAATCAATGGGTCCCTGCGGCATCGGGTGAAACTCCCAGGGATGAAGGTAAATACACACTACGGGCCTGTGACCGGCTTTGCTAACATGACTTACAAAACCCATCGCTTTTTCCATCATGATTTCAGCTGAAGCCGTACGAAAGAGAGGCCACTGATCACGATCACGCTGATAAGGATCTGAACTTTCCATATCCAGGTCACAAAAGTTCGGAATTTCCAGGACGGTCGAATCTCCACGGAGTGTCCAGTTGTCACGCGATGGGAAATAGGGAACGAAAGGCTCCCCAAAAAAGTAAAGCGGGTAAGATGCATCCGAGACATAACCAAGCTTCTCCAAAACGTTGATAACCTGGGTACTTCCCCAGAGCCTGGGACACCTGAAACTCACCGGACGGACACCCGCTGCAGCCTCCACCATGGCAGTAGCGATGCTGAGCCGCCCTTCTACTTCCGATGGTAGTATGGGCCAGTTGTTCGGCAGCGGGAAAATAGGATCACCCAGTGTTTCATGAAACAGGCCGTGGCAGCCTGTCTCGTGGCCACGCCCGGCAACCTCTTTTACCATGCCGGCATTGTGTTCCGCGGCGTGCCCCGTCCAGTAAAAAGTGGCCTTGGCTCCGTGCTTTTCCAATACATTCAGAACGGGCGTTGTACCATGAACAACGCCCTCGTAAAATGGAGTATAGGACCCGATATCGGTTTCCATATCAAATCCCAATACCACGTCAAAAGTCGATGATGCCATAATCAGTCCTGTGTAAATAAGGCATCCATTGACGGGCTCAGGGCAATAGGTCCGTCGGGACCAATCTCATAGGACGTTTCGATACGGACACCATTGTACTCAGGATGACCGAAGAAACTGATATCTATACACACCATCATTCCCTCCGCAAGAATATCATCACTGTGCGGCCCAAAGAAAGGCGACTCGGCTTCGTGGAGACCAATCGTGTGAACGAATGGACATATAAGATAGGGAGAGAAACCATGTTTTTCAAAATACGCACGCACGGGGGCGTCGATTTCTCTTCCTCTTTTACCCGGAATCAACTGCGCCTTCGCCAGACGGAGCGCATTTCTCAGGTGGGTAATACATACCTGCTGCGCCGAAGTATAGCTGCCGTCGACAGGAAGTGTATCTCCAACCACTCCGGCATACCCTGACACTTTCGGCGAAATCCCCACCATCACCAGTTCACCGGAAACAAGGGACTTGGCACTGGCCGTAGGTACGACAGCATTTGAGCGCGTTCCGCTTCCGATAATGGTACCGAATCCGAAACCATTTGCACCACGGCTGCGCACAGCATACTCTCCGGCTGCAGCGACATTTATTTCGGAAACTCCGGCTGCAATAGCTTCTTTCATAGCCTCATAGCCGTAGTCCGCCAACCTGAAGGCTTGCCGGATCTGCTCCCGCTCCCACTCGGACTTGATAAAACGTAAGGCCACAAACTTATCCGTGATGTCGACAAGCTCTACATCGGCGAAGCCCTCTTCGATCTGGCGGTAGCAACCCATAGGCATCCTCTCAGCCCCCACCAGACCGACGCGGCGAACCCTACCCAATTTCCGGCTCAATTCCTCAAATAAAATAGCGAAGTCTATGATCTCAGCATTGGGGTACTCTTCATCAGGCACCATAAATACAGGGAAATTCCTTGTTTCACGAATCGCACTATCCAGCCTGGCGAAAGGTTCGCTCTCCGGCCCGCCGAGGATCAGCGGTTCACCCTCTCTGGGCACCAATACGGCGCCGCTCTCGAATTGCGGGCACCAACCGGTCAAATACCAGCCATTACCTATGTTGAATTCGTCATAATAGACCAGCGCCGCGTCGAGCCCTTCAGCGGAAAGGATTTCACGCACCCGGCGTATTCTTTCCGTACTTTCTTTTTCGTTCAGATAAGACATATAAATTCAGATAAAATTTACTAAATAATACTTCGAAGACCATAGGTCCCCGGGGCATAGCCACCGCTTGCCTCAAAACCAGCCTTAAACAACCACTTAAAGCCTACCTGAAAAACAACCAGCCCAGATCTGCAGGATTCGCCGACCCCAGCATAAGGCGCGGTGCCAAAGGGCGATCTTTTTTCCAGAAGAACTCCTTGTCTCCTACTCTTCCGGAAAGGTTTATACGCAGAGGTAATTTTTCTCCACCTCCACTTCTTTCAATACGATCCAAAGGAATGGCTAGTTCGGTGTATCCGGGGCCGTACTTCCGCTCGCTAACGCCAAAACGGAAATCCCTTGCAGGAAAAAGGCGCCGGGATTCCACACGTACCAGTATAGTACCTGGCCGCCGGTCCCCCACTGCTCCTGCATCGTAAATGCGCAGATATAAATTTCGGTCGTCGTAATGCGCTGACCAATTCAAGGTACCCGATTCGTCAGCACTGCCGAGTACATATTTCGCATGATCAGTC
>CAZAVR010000087.1:0-11659 GCA_964488435.1 uncultured Cytophagales bacterium
GCTTTGTAAATTTTTAGTTTGTTTCGTTGTAATCCATGACTACGCTTATACTGAATGCACGTATTGTTAATGAAGGGCAAACAAGTGAAGGGGACCTCCTTATTAAGGAGGGAAAGATAGCGAGGGTAGGCAGGGACCTGCAGCATCTGCAGGCGAACGAATATGTGGATGCAGCTGCAAATTTCCTTTTGCCTGGAATCATTGACGATCAGGTACACTTCCGGGAGCCGGGTCTGACACACAAAGCCACCATCGGTTCGGAGGCCAGAGCCGGTGTGGCGGGTGGGGTGACGTCCTTCATGGAAATGCCGAATACAGTACCCAACGTGTTGACACAGGAATTACTGGAAGACAAGTACCGGATTGCTTCGGAGACTTCCCTGGCAAACTATTCCTTCTATATGGGTGCCTCAAATGACAATTACGATGAGGTAATGCGTACCGACAGGGAACGTGTCTGTGGCATAAAAGTGTTTATGGGTTCCTCAACAGGGAATATGCTGGTGGACCAGCCGCAGGTTCTCGAAAGATTGTTTGCCAATGCCCCTATGTTGATCGCGACGCACTGCGAGGATGAGGCAACAGTGAGGGATAGAAACCGATACTTCAGAGAGTTGTATGGTAATGAAGTTCCCTACGATATCCATGCGCAGGTCCGAAATGAAGAAGCGTGCATCCGATCTTCGTCCATGGCGGTAGAACTTGCCAGAAAACATCAGACCAGGTTGCATATTCTCCACATTTCAACCGGAGAAGAAACCGGGTTGTTTGAGGCGGGATCCAGGAAAAATGGTGAGATCCTTCTGCAAGACGGACGTCCCAAACTGATTACCTCGGAGGCCTGCGTTCATCATCTCTGGTTCGATGCGGAGGACTATAAGTTGCTTGGAAATAAGATCAAGTGTAATCCTGCGATCAAAGCCCCGGGACATAAGGAAAGGATACTACAGGCTGTCCTCGATGGTAAAATAGATGTAATAGCAACGGATCATGCGCCGCATACGCAGCAAGAGAAGGCGCAGGGATACTGGGAGGCACCTTCAGGGCTGCCGCTTATACAGCATTCATTGAATATGATGCTTGATCTGGTTCGTCAGGGTAAATTGAGCATAGAAACGGTAGTGGATAAAATGAGCCATGCTGTGGCAGATTGTTTTCAGGTTCGGGAAAGGGGTTATATCCGGGAAGGGTATTGGGCGGATCTTGTACTCGTGGATCCTGCACATAGTTGGGAGGTGGAAGCAGACAACGTGTATTATCAATGTGGTTGGTCGCCGCTGGAAGGCACTCGTTTTCAGTCCAAAGTCACCCATACCTGGGTGTCAGGGCATCTTGCTTTTGCCAACGGAGTATTTAATGAGCAGCAGAAGGGAAAACGGCTGAGTTTCAGATAGCGTTTTTTACTTTCCGGAAGCTTGTTTGCGTTCTCGGTAGCGTTTCACGATTTTTACGGCCGACATGATGGCGAGTGCAAAGGCTATCAAACCGGCTACGCCCCAGAGCCAATCGACCGTATTTTTAAGAACGACCAGAAAAACGATGGCAAACAGGATCACGGTTGCGACTTCATTAAAAAGCCTCAATTGTAGAGAACTGAGGGGAAATTGACCTGTTTTTAGACGAATCAGCAGGTGGCGGGAATAAAAATGAAAGCAAACGAGCGCTAAGACAAAGCCCAGCTTGAACTGCATCCAGCCCTGCGTAAGCCAATCTGGGTTGATATAGAGCATGGTCGTTCCCGAGAGCAAGGTAAGCCACATGGCTGGAACCATGATCGCATTGAATAGCCGGCTTTCCCATTTGCTTAATGCTTCGCAAAGTACGGTGCATTCGGCCTCAGGCAACAATTTTGCTTCAGTGTGATAGACAAAGAGTCTCGGGAGATAAAACAATCCCGCAAACCAGCTTACAACGAAGATAATATGAAGCGATTTTGCATAAAGATATACCATGGTCAACAGAATAGAAGGTAACAGTGGGCAAAGTTAACAGATTATGATTGACAAGTGGTTTTGAAAAGTTTTCCGCGGCCCTGCCGGATATTTACAAATTTGTGCTTAATTGTTTGACTATTTGATATTAATTGTTAATTTTGCAATCCTTTTCAGAGAGTTCAAAATATTCAGTATATATAAGACAATGGCAAATCATAAATCAGCATTAAAAAGGATCCGTGCGAACGAGACCAAAAGGTTGCGTAATCGTTTTCAACATAAAACTACGCGCTCTTATGTAAAGAAGCTTCGTAAGACTACAGACAAAGCAGTGGCAGCTGATCTTTACAAAACTGTTGCGTCGATGCTTGATCGTTTGCCGAAAAAAAATATCATTCACAAGAACAAAGCAGCTAACCAGAAATCCAAGCTGGCTAAATTTGTGAACAAGCTTGAAGTAGCGGCTTAAGTTCTCTACTACCTCGCAGGCATTCACCCCGGTAATTTTTTGCCGGGGTTTTTGTATATCAGAAAGGTTAAGTATAAATTGGGGGTAGTTTACAGGATCTTTTGGTTGATTTCAATTGTCAATGAGTATCGTCAGTAACAATATCAAGTACCTGCGTCGGCTCAATGGGCTGACACAGGAGCAATTTGCGCGCAAAATCGGTATCAAGCGGTCATTGGTCGGGGCTTATGAGGAAGCGCGCGCCAACCCGAACCTTGACAACCTCAAGAATATGGCGTTTGTTTTTGGTGTTACTGTTGATAATCTTGTAAAAAACGATCTGCGCAAGCTGAGGGAAACGCCTGATCTCAACCTGCCCTTTTCCAATTCGCCTGTGGCCGCCATTTCTGATCAGACAGAGAAAGAGGAAGAGGAGTGGCCTGCAGCTAGACCGTTTGCCGCCATCATGGAGCGGTTTCAGCAGTCGCAGCCCCCCACGCCGACACCGAATGTGACTTTACCGCCGGATGATATGCCGCCGGGTCGACCGTCAGAAGGGTTTGCTCCCTCAGGAGACGAGTTGCTGGATGCGATGATGAAGCCCGTGGAAGCGGGATACCAGAAAGTGGTTCCCAAAGAGAAAACTTCCGGGCCCATTCGGCTGGTGCGCGGACGGGAAATTCCAAACTATCTTCATCTTAATTCTCAGGAGAGTTTTATAGCCTCTCTCCCGGTGATTCAATTGCCGGGCCTACCCGATGGTCATTACCGGGCGTTTGAAGCCGGAAAGGATTTCTTTTTTCCCAATTCGGTGATAGTGGGCGCTAAAGTTGATCACGTTGGTGAAGTGAAGGACAACACCCAGTATATTTTTATTCTCCGGAGCCGGGGGCTGGTGTACCGTCGTGCCTTTAATCAACTCCGTACCAAGGGCGTTTTGCTGCTTAGTTCCGACCTGCCTCAGACACAGCCTATTGAAGTGCCTGCACGCGATATCATCGAAGTATGGGAGACAAGAGCTATGATCTGCTACCAGATTCCTGAACCGTCCGTGAACTTTGGCCGGTTGCAGCAATTGGTCGATGAATTGCAGCAGGAACTGGGTAAAAGCTGAGACGCCCCCTCTTTTCGGTCGTCCCAGCAAAGTCTTTCAGGTTTTATTTTGAATCGAGAACAGCTTTCGTCAGCTTAGGAAGTATCTCAAATACATCTCCTACGATACCGTAATCGGCCGCTTTGAAAAATGGTGCTTCAGGGTCTTTGTTAATAACAACAATACACTTGGACCCATTGACACCGGCCAGGTGCTGAATGGCGCCGGAAATCCCACAGGCAATGTAGAGGTTAGGCGCAACTTTAATTCCGGTCTGCCCAATATGTTCATGATGTGGACGCCAGTCAAGGTCTGAGACGGGTTTTGAACAGCCGGTGGCGGCTCCCAGTGCTTTTGCGAAGTCCAGCAAAGGCTGCCAGTTTTCGGGGCCTTTCATTCCCCTGCCTCCGGAGACGATGATGTCAGCGTCAGTGAGCGACAGTTCAGCTTCTCCTTTTTCGGTTTCAGTTACACTGGCAACGAAGTCTTTATCAGGCAATTCCGGAGAAAATGCCTCAATGGTCGCAGTCCCGTTACCCGGTGGTACATCAACCGTGTTTTTTCTGATAACCAGAATTTTGATATCGGATCTGACTTCAACACTCGCAAAGGCTTTTCCACTGTAAATGGCCCGATTTACCCTGAAGCCATCTGACAGATCGGGTAGGTCGGTGACATTGGACACAATACCTGCTTTGAGGCCGGCAGCTGCTCTTGCAGCCAGAGAATCGCCTAATCCCGATTTAGACAGGATGATAAGCTTACTATTTTCGTGGGCGACGGCCTGGACCAGTACATTGGCATAGGCCATGCTGTTTTCCTGGTTAAGCTTTGCGTCGGCTGCGTGAAGAACTTTTGTCGCCCCATAATTGCCGGCCTCAGCCAGCGATTGCTGATCAGCACTGCCAACCACAAGCACCGTGACAGGAAGGGTGTTTACTTTGGATACTTCTGCCGCATAGGTGATGGCTTCAAGACTTGATTTCTTAATGGAACCGTTGTCTGTCTCAACAAAAACCAATATTGCCATAAAAGATGAATTTTAATATTTTGAGAATAAACTGTTGCAGGTACTGTGCCTGTGGACTGACTACAAAGCCTTCGCTTCAGTACGTAGCAAAGTAATGAGTTGAGCCGCATCTTCAGCGGCGATCATTTTGCATGTTCCTTTTGCTGCCGGCAGGGTATACTTTTTCAACACAGTAGTAGCCTCTGTATCCACCGGTTCCACAACGACAAGGGGTTTTGTCCTGGCGGACATTATGCCTCGCATATTCGGGATCTTCCATTCTGCAATAGGCTCCTGGCATCCCAGTACGAGGGGAAGGGGAGCTTCCAGATGTTCCTTCCCACCATCGATTTCGCGTGAGAATATTGCTTTATTTCCAGACACCTCCAGTTTCATGACTGGGGAAAATGAAGGAATTCCCAGCATTTCGCCCACCAGGCCGTGTACAACGCCACTGTTAAAGTCTATAGATTCCCTTCCCATAAGAATCAAATCATAGCTATTTTCCCTCGCGATATGCGCAATTTGCGCCGCTACAAAATAAGAATCTGCCGGATCAGCATTTACACGTATGGCATCATCTGCTCCTATAGCGAGGGCCTTTCTGATTTGTGCTTCGCCTTCCGCGTCACCTACATTCAGGACGGTTATGCTTCCTCCCGTTTGTTCTTTTAACTCCACCGCCCGTGCGAGGGCATAGTCGTCGTAAGGGCCTATGATGAACTGTACTCCGGCTTTGTTCAACTTTGTGTTGTCGTCCGTAAAGGCAATTTTGGCGGTAGTGTCAGGGACATTGGTGATACAAACTAATATTTTCATGTGTTTACTTTTTATTAGGATTTCTAAGGTCACATGGAATTGATATGGAAATTATCGTAGCCGGTTGTGTGCGCCACTTGTTAAAATTTCGTAGCCGCGAGTCAGGCTGCAGCATTTTCCTGTCGCGAATATACAAAATCCCGGAGATATAGTATGCAAGCATAACAATTTTGTTTTGTCCAGCCTGCATACCGCGGGCCACCGTACCGGCGAATCGGGAAGTACAGACTACTTTCGCAGATATATCAAACCTCTTCAGGCAAGGAATTTCGGATTATTCTATGATATTTGAAAGGCATTAGGTGTTGTTTTCTGTTTTATGATTGATAAACTTTTGGAATTTTATAACGAAGAGCCGGGAGACCCGTTTAATTCGTATGCGATTGCGCTGGAATATGCGAAGACCGATACAAACCAGGCGATACAGTGGTTCAGGAAGTTGCTGACCGGGTTTCCTGACTACCTCCCTGCTTACTATCACGCCGCTGCATTGTTTGCGGACTTGGGTTACGTCGAGGAGGCTGAGGAAACTTATAAAAGAGGGATTTCTCTGGCATCCGAGCAGCCGAATCTAAAGCCTTTGCAAGAGCTTCAGAGGGCCTACAGGGGCTTCCGGGACGAGATGGATGATTTGTAGGTTGGTTTCCTGATATTTGATTTACATCTGACTTATTCACTTATGATCCCTCCCCGAAAGATACTGGTTATTCAAACGGCTTTTACAGGCGATGTTATACTGGCTACGTCACTCTTGGAGAAAGTTCACAATGCTTTTCCCGTGGCTGGTGTGGATGTTTTGGTAAGGAAGGGAAACGAAACGCTGTTTGACCATCATCCTTACGTGGGAAAGGTTTTGATCTGGGACAAAAAAAAGGCGAAATATAAAGGACTGTGGAGTTTGTTAAAAGAGATCCGCAAAAGCAAATATGACTGGGTTCTCAACTTGCAGAGATACGCTTCAACAGGTTTTCTTACAGGCTTTTCCGGAGCTCCCGTAAGGACCGGATTCAGAAAAAACCCGCTTTCTTTTTTGTTTTCCGTTCAGAAGAACCATGTATTTGCACAAAATATACATGAAACTGACAGGAATTCGACATTGGTTGAAGATTTTCTCCCTCCCGGTTCCCATGCACCCCGCCTTTATCCGTCACCAGCCGATGTCCTGTCGGTGGCGCACTACCAGTCCGGCGGGTCGTATGTATGTATCTCTCCGGCCTCAGTATGGTTTACTAAACAGTTCCCGGCTGAAAAGTGGGCGGAACTGATAGAGAAAATTTACAGAAATCATAAGGTATATCTTTTGGGTGGTCCTGGTGACCACTCGTATGCGGAGACAATACAGGCGCGTTTTCCTGCTGACAGGGTCGATAATCTTTGCGGTTCTCTCTCCTTTCTGGAGTCTGCTGTGCTGATGAAAGGTGCAGTGATGAATTTTGTAAATGATTCAGCGCCCATGCATTTGTGCTCCGCTGTAAACGCGCCCGTAACGGCAGTGTATTGCTCTACGGTTCCTGAGTTCGGATATGGTCCGATGTCAGAGCGGTCATACGTTGTTCAGGTTGAAGAGCCTCTGTCATGTCGTCCCTGCGGACTTCATGGTCACCGTGCCTGTCCGGAAGAACATTTTAATTGTGCTTTACAAATAAAGGCCGAGCAGCTCATGAGGAGCATGCCCGCATAGACACTCAGTCGTTAGTATCCCTGTACTGCTCAATGATCTTGAAAAGCGCTTTTTGTTTTTCAAGTTCCGGAAAGAATTCGAAGATCTGATCGTGGCCTTCGTAGTCCAGGGTAAGGGCAATCTCAAGCTTCAGGAGTGCTTCCTTGTAGTTGCCTGCATGAATATGGTAAACCACCATTCGATAGTAGAGATCCGCCTCTTCGGGAAGTTCATCGATGGCGGCACGCAGGAGGTCGATGGCGCGGGTGTAGTTTTCCTGTTCAAAAAAGACAAGCGACCATTTCAGCCAAACGTCAGGATTAGAGGGCTCCATTTCGGCAGACTTTTCAAATGCCTCAAATGAAGACATCATGTTGCCCAGCTTGTATTCCATTTCAGCGAGTGCCAGCCAATAGTCCGGGTTGAGCTCAGTAATCTGTATCGCCTTTCTGATGAAACCGACGGCTTCATACCACCGTTCCATTTCACCCATACAGAGTCCCAGGCCGAACCATCCGTCGTCCCATTGGTCGTTGAGTTTAACAGCCTGACGATAGTAGACGATGGCATTCTCAAACTCCCCTGCTTTTTCATAGGCGGTACCCAGGCAACAACAGGTTTCAGGTTGCGGGCCTTCTATTTCTATGGTTTTGTGGTAATTGAGAATAGCTTTGTCGAATTCTTCGAGGTTCATAAAGGCATTTCCCAGGCCAAAGTAAGCGGAGGAAAATGATTCATTGGTCAGCGTCGCGAATTCATACGCCTTGACAGCGTCTTCAAAATTTTCCAGCTTGCTGTACACGACGCCGAGGTTGTACCAGGCGCAATGTGAAAAGGGATCCTGATCGACCAGGCTTTTGTAATAGTCTGCGTGATCTTCAAGAAGTCCTGTAAGTTCAAGGCAATGAATGAGCCCGTAAAACGCGCTTTCATTGTTAAGGTTGAACTCGATAGACAGCTTGTAATATTTTATGGCGTCCTCGTATTTTCCCCAGTCCTGGTAAGTTTGCCCGAGTTGGAAATAGATATCGTCTTTCTGGCTGAAATACGTAAGCATGCCCTCAAGGATACTAATGGAAAGTTCATATTCCCCCATGAGGCTATAGATAGCCCCCTGCATAAAAGGAATCTCAGTTTCTCCGGGGTAGAACAGCAATGCCCTCTCCAGCAGTTCTATAGCCTCTTCAAATTCATTTCGCTGCGCCAAAAGATGGGCCTTGTTCAGCATCAGTTCCAGTGAATAGGGGTATTCGCTGAGCCCCAGATTGCAGGCTTTCATCGCTTTTTCCCACTCATCTGAATCGATATAGTGTTCTATAAGGTGCGTGTAGGCATCCTGGTCAAAAAAGCCGGCACCTTCCGTTTTAAGCATCAGTTCAAAAAGGCGTACAGTTTCTTTAATTTTCTCTTTCCTTTTGTCGAAATCCTGTTCCATCTTCTATTTTCGATTGGACTGGCACCTTTGTAACCTTGATTGAAGAAAGTTAAAAATAATTATCCTATTAATCAAACCTCCGGTTTAAAAGTTTTGGCAATGCGTTGCGTGGTTTCTTCCAGAGATTTGAAACTCAGGCCTGTAAACTGCCTGATTTTTTGGTTACTGTAGTGAAAGTTATGAAGTGCAGCGCGGGAGCTTTCTCTGGTGATAAGGGGATGGCTGCCGGTCAGCACCGATCTTAAATACTCCACTCTCCAGATCATGCCCGCGAGCCATTTCTGAACCCTGATATGAGGCGCTCTTTTTTCTAAAGACCGGGCGATCTGATTAAAAAAATGGTAATAGCCGGTGCTTCCGCTGCTGATGATGAACCGTTCCCCCGAAACGTCCGAAAACAATAAGCTTGAAATACAGGAAGTCAGATCGCTTACATCGACATAGTTAATGGTGCCATCCGTATAGAACGGTTTTTCATCCCAGACGTATTTGAAAAGACGTGTACTGCTCTTACCTGGATCGCCCTCGCCCAGCACGACGGACGGGTTAACGATCACGGCATTCAGTCCCTCACTGACACCTCTCCAAACTTCCAGTTCGGCGAGGTATTTGCTCTTTGCATAAGCTGAGTTAGACGGAGAATCGACCCATTGCTGGCTTTCATCAATAGTGATGCGGGCATCCGGATTTCGCAGCAGATCCGGACGTCCGAGCGCAGCAACACTGCTCAGATAGCAGAGTTTGATTTTTCCCTTGTGAAGGCAAGCATTGACCACGTTGGCTGTCCCTTCTACATTGATCTTGAGCATTCGGTTTCTGTCGCGGGGGGAAAAAGAGACGACAGCGGCGGCATGGATTACATAATCAACCTCCTCCAACGCTTTTTCCAGGCTCAAAACGTCCAGAATATCACCTTCTACCCACCTGATAGCATTCGTTGCTTCGCGTAGCAATGAACGGTCAGCTCCTTCGCGAAACAGTGCTGACACGGAATGCCCCTCCAGTACGAGTGTCCTGGCAATGAAACTTCCGATCAGACCTGTAGCTCCGGTTATGAATATATTCACCTTTCAACTGTTTTAAGAGAGCATTCGGGGAATTGCCCAGGCGCTCTAGACCGTTTTTTGCAACGGCGGCGGGTGTAATGATGTAATGGGGAGATATTTGATACCGAGGAATCTTATCAGGAATGCATAAGGAAACCAATAAGCGACGTCGTACGGCCTCCCCGCTGCCACCAGCAGCACAATGAGATAGATAAAAAAGTAAGCACAGAAAAGAGAAATAGGCTCACCCTGCCGGCGAATCTCCCTTAATGAAAAAATAAAGAGATAGAAGTTAAACCCGCCAAAAGTGATGAATCCAAGAATTCCGTGGTTGGTCCAGGCTTCCAGCAGAGGAACATCCATAAATGTCATTTTATAGCCCATGCCGATCAGGACAATATCTGGTTGGGTTAATGCATCCGCGAAGAAATTGATACTTTTTACACGTCCCATGGCGGAGGCGTCTTCAAAAACTTCCTGAGAAGCCTGAAATCCGAAGGCAGTAAAAAGTACATTGTTAAGTCGGCTTCCTACACTATCCCAATAGCTGATAACCAGGGAGTAAACACTGTAATATTTGTTGAGCAGGTAGTTGAATACCCCGATCATGATCAACACGATGGCGAATGATTTGAAGGTGAACAACCGGGCGGTGGACCTGGCTGCCTTCCTGATATCAAAGGTGAAAAACAAATGAAAAAAGAGAATCAGAGCCGTCCCCAAAATACAGGTTTTGGACTGCGTGAGCACCATAACAGCCACACTGAAAATCGAAGATGCCAGAAAGAAAACCTTGAACAGGATACTTCGGTACTGACCAAGGAGCAGTTGAGATGAAAGGAGACAAATCAGTGCGTTTCTGGCCGCAATATGTGGATTTCCGCCTGCCTGGGCGCCTTCATTGGCAAAAGTGACCGCTGCTCTCATCCCCACAGTCCAACTCGGATTGGTGATCAGAGAGTAGACAAGTGTGAAGTTTGAAAAAAGAGACATGAAAAACAGAACATGCATCAAAACCCCTCGTGCATCGTTAGGAATGTACATCAGGAAGAACAGGAACAGGAAGAAAAAGCCATAATTTCCCACATCAGTGGCGCTCCTGCCCGTTGGATTCATATAAAAAAAATGAACCATGGAGATGAGCAGGAAGCTCAGGGCAAAAGCAAGCAGTATCGTGTTGGGTTTATAAGTATTTGCGGAAAAAAGCTTTCCGGGAATCATTAACAATATGGCTGCGGAGAAGAAAATTGCAGTAAAAAGACTGCTGGCAGGGCCTACGTGTAAGGTGTCTCTGAAAAAGAAAATTACCGGAAAGCCATTGATCATCATGGATATCCCCAGAGAATATCTCAGATAGGTAAAATTTTTACTAATCCATGACCAAATCATAATTCCAATTACCTCGCCAGACGATGCAATATATATTGAATATCCATATCGGAAAGGAGTAAGCATACTTTCCTTAACCTGCTCCAAATATACAGCATTTTTAACGGAACATCCCTTTGTATAGTCAAATTGTATTTTTCCTGAATACGTCGGTGTTCTTCCCGACCAATGTCCGCTATAACAGACGACTTGGCATCCGGATGGATTCTCAATGCGCCGGCGAGACCTGCTATTCTTTTGGCTTTGACTCCCTCGCCGCTCAGATAACGGGTGATGAACTCGTAGTCAAACGCAAACCTGTAGCTTTCGTCGAAACTACCGAAGCGTTCAGTCAGTGATCTCTTGAAAAACAGCGATTGATTGTGGATCTGCATGCCCTCGGCTAACTGGCTGAACATGCTGAATGGCAGTGTTTTCAATAACTCAGTGACATGGTCTTCGGTGTCAATCATGAACAAGTCTCCGTACAGAATGCTATGGCCGGGATACTTTGCTGCAGCTTTGCAAAACGTCGAAAAGGTTTCGGGAAAGTAAACATCGTCCGAGTTCTGAAAAGTTACCCAATCACCGGTCGCTCTCGCAATACCTTTATTGATAGCATGCACCTGCCCATTGTCCTTTTCACTTATCCAATAGGCCAGGTATTTTTCGTACTTTTTGATAACCTGTACGCTCTGGTCTGTCGATCCTCCGTCTATAATGATGTACTCAAGATTTGCATATCCCTGATTCAGGACACTCAGGATCGTTCTTTCGAGATAATCGCCCTGGTTATAAGACGGAGTGATGACGGTTAGTTTCGGGCAGTCTTCTGTATCACGCCGTG
>CAZAVR010000088.1:0-11647 GCA_964488435.1 uncultured Cytophagales bacterium
TGGTGGCTGTGGCTTTGATGGGTGCAGGGTCGGCTATTTTTCATCCTGAGGCATCCCGTCTGGCAAGAATGGCCTCCGGTGGACGCCATGGTATGGCGCAGGCACTCTTTCAGGTGGGAGGAAACGCGGGTACTTCTGTAGGGCCTTTGCTGGCTGCGTTGGTAATTATTCCTTTTGGTAGAGGCCAGGCTGTATGGTTTGCTTTGATTGCTATAGTGGCTATAGTTATTTTGTTGAGAGTCGGGAAATGGTATAGTCTTAACAGGAGAAGGATTCAGCGTAAATTGTCATCCGAGAGACTGGCACCCCGGTTTTCGGGAGCGAAGATAACAGCATCCATTGGTATTCTCCTGATACTCATCTTTTCAAAGTACATCTACATGGGAAGTCTGAACAGCTACTTTACATTCTATCTGATCGAGAAGTTCGGGGTTTCCATACAGCAATCCCAGATTTACCTGTTTGCATTTTTGTTTTCTGTAGCTGCAGGTACTTACTTCGGCGGTCCCTTGGGCGATAAAATAGGTAGAAAGTATGTGATCTGGATTTCAATACTCGGTGCAGCTCCATTTGCTCTTCTGCTGCCTTATGCTAATCTTTTCTGGGCCTGTATTTTAAGCTGTATAGTCGGGTTGGTTATCTCTTCCGCATTTTCGGCAATCCTGGTCTATGCACAGGAACTCATACCAGGTAAAGTAGGCATGATTGCCGGTCTTTTCTTCGGGTTTGCGTTTGGGGTTGCCGGGATAGGATCCGCTATTCTCGGGCATGTTGCCGATGAGACCAGTATCGAATATGTTTTTAAATTTTGTTCGTATTTCCCGCTATTGGGCCTGCTTACGGCCTTTTTACCTGATCTTGACAAGGAGCATGTGATAGACTAGTTAAAGCGGTAAAAATTCCCATGCACTTTTGTGCGACCCGACAGATTCTGCATAAGTGATAAATTTCATATAAAAGGGATGATTCGAGAGGGTGGCGCTATCCCCGACGACAACCAGCTTTTTTCTTGCGCGGGTCATGGCCACATTCATCCTGCGTATGTCTGCAAGAAAGCCGATTTCTCCATGGCTGTTGCTTCGGGTCATACTGATATAGACGATGTCCCTTTCTTGTCCCTGAAAGCTATCCACGGTATTGACCGAAATGTTGTTTCCGTATTTTGCCATGACTTCGTGAGAAGCTAACAATTCCCGAATGCCAGTTACCTGTTGTTTGTAAGGCGATATGATTGCGACGGACGGGAAGTGTTCCGGAGGGAGTCCGTTGTCTTCCAGCGTGGAAATCAGCTGCGTCAGGTGGCTTATCAGTAACGCTGCTTCATCGGGATTGGCTGTACTGGTTCCTTCGGATTTTTCATCAAAGCCACAGCCGGCAGTATCAATATATTCTAACGGCTGATCTCCCTCGAAAACGACATGAGCTGCCACCGATTCATGTGCTTTTAGCCGGCCTTGATAGAAAGTAGTGGAGGAGAAATTCATGATGGCCTCGTTCATCCGGTACTGTTCTTCGAGTAGAGTGACCGAAGACGGGTGTCGTTGTACACATTTTTCAAGCAGCGTGATACCGAGTTCTTCCTTTACGAGGCCGGACGTACTTTTGATAGTCGGAGGGAGTTGGAGGTGGTCTCCCGCCAAAACGAGCCTTTGCGCTTTTAATATGGGTATCCAGCAGGCAGGTTCGAGCGATTGCCCGGCTTCGTCGATAACTGCCGTCCCATAACGCAGGTGTTTGACGGTGTAGTGATTGGCACCTACCAGCGTAGCCGTAATGACCTGCGTATTTCCAATGATATCTTCAACGATGTAAGCTTCCAGCATATCGACCTCTCTCATGATTTTATTCGCCTCGTTGAAAAGTGCGCGTCTCTGATCACGTTCTGCTTTTCCAAAGTTGCGTTTGTAACGATGCGCCATGTTCTTAAACTCAGCTGCTCTTTTTCGGAGGGATTTGATCTGTCTGGCCCCGCTGTGCAAATCTGTTTTGTATTCCAGGGTGTGTTGCAAAAGTTGTTCTGAAACTCTGGCGGGATTTCCTATCCGCAGCACAGAGATTCCCTCAGCGAAAAGTCTTTCTGTTAATAGGTCGACTGCTGTGTTACTCGGCGCTACCACAAGTATTTTGTCCTGTTCGGTCGTAAGTATGGTTTTGATGGTCCGGACGAGTGCGGTGGTTTTACCAGTGCCCGGGGGGCCATGTATGATAGCAAGGTCCTGCGAAGCAATTACCTGATTGAGTGCCCTCATTTGAGATGTATTCAGTTCAGATATCTGCGGAAATGCAGTCTTTTCGGTGAAAGCAGGGGAGGTTTCTCCGGTAATAACCCGGACAAGGCGACCTTCCTGTACATTGTTCACCAGAGATTCTGCTGTTTTTAAGGCATAGATCATTTCTTCATAACTGTTTTCATCAAACAGCAGGTCTACACCCAATTTCCCCTGATGGGTCCATTCGGGAAGCTCATCTTTTTGGAATTTGATTTTCAGACGGTTCCCGGATAGAAACGATATTACTCCTGACAGGCGGTCATTAGCCGGATCATGATTAGAGAAAAGAGCCGCCGGCATCCCTGATCGCAACTGGTGCGCCAGGTGGTGGTGGGTGGTCCTCTCTATTTCCAGTGTGATATAATCCCCAAGACCTGTCTCGGAACCCCTTATCGCAACAGGATACCAGGTAAGTCCGTTTGTCCGTCGTTCGGAGACACTGGTATGTTCGGTTTGCTGGAGGTAAAGTTTGCGGTCTTCCTCTCTTTCTGTTTTTAACGCGTCGAGCTGTTTTTGAAAATAGTGCATAGGCAAAGATAGGCTTCCGGATGATAAATTGTTCATCAACCGGAAGCCTGTTTGCGCCGGAATTTTTTATTTTCTGAGAAAATACCAGCGACAGTTATAGCAACGATAAAGTCCGACATCGGAAAACAGTAAAAGGACTTTAAGTAGAAGCGGTCTTCGTTTACGTTCATTAGACAAGGATCCGCATCTCGGACATTTTTTTGACGTGTTTGCTGTCATAGCAACAGGTGGTGTAAGTAGTTGGGGATGTGCACTTATCAGCGTTTGGTAATTTGCACATTAGAGATAATCACAGGTAATATTCAAAACTGAGGGTTTGGGAAACACGAGAGAAACAAACATCTCCCTGTTTTTTAGTGTAAGCTGGAAATCGTTTAATGTGTAAAGCAAAAATGACTGCCTGATTCTCTACCAAGAATAAAGAAAAAAGCTCTGGTAATATTTCATTTGCTAACGGAGGTAATTGGCCGGTCGCTCGTTTGTTTCGGTATACGAATAACACGGCAGAGACAGACGATAAGCCTGCGAATTGAATGCAAAATATATAAAAGAATGCGGTTTTGCAATGTATGAGGGGATTTATTTTGCGGTTTTTTATGATTAGGTAACCCCTCCGGGTTTTCTTCCCGGTGTGACTGACAGGGTCTTTGATCATAGATGCCGGGCAGCGGTTGGAATGCGTGCGGTCGCGTTTGTATATTATGGATCTTAATTTGTATTTACCAGGTATTGCTTTCATTTTGTTCAGTATACGCAGGTGAGCGTGATTGGTAAGATGTTCTTATATTTGTAGGGAAATGAAGCCGTTGGTATTCGTAAATAATATGGGAGGTCTTCTTACTGAATTGAGAACCGTAAATGTCACGCGGTATATTACGCCCTTAAGGGAAGGGGGCTCTTTGCCGGCTATAGCTGAGGCGGATGATGATTTTAAATATGTACTCAAATTTAGGGGGGGGCAGGCCAGGGGCTCAAGGCACTCATTGCGGAGCTGATAGGAGGGGAGATAGCCCGTGGTCTCGGGTTCAGCGTGCCGGAAATTGTTTTTGCGGAACTGGACGAAGCCTTTGGCCGTTCCGAACCGGATGAGGAAATACAGGATTTGCTGAAGGCAAGTACCGGCCTTAACCTCGCCATGCACTATTTGTCAGGGGCTATTACTTTTGATCCGGTCGTCAATTCGCCTGATCCTCTGTTGGCTTCGCAGGTGGTATGGCTGGATGGTCTTTTGACCAACGTAGACAGGACGGCCCGCAATACCAATATGCTGATCTGGAATCGCGATTTGTGGCTGATCGACCATGGTGCTTCGCTATACTTCCACCATAATTCAGGAGATGTAAAGACGCAGGCTGTCAATGCCTTTCCGCAGGTGAAAGATCATGTACTGCTTCCTCTGGCCGGGCAACTGGATGAAGTGAGCCAGTCCTTTCAAAACATCCTGACAGATGAATTCATAAGCGATATTGTTGCTTTGGTGCCTGAGGAATGGCTTGAATTTGCGTTTCCCTACGATGCCGCCGCTGCCTCACGTCAGATGTACACTACTTTTCTCAGGGAAAGAGTGGCCCGGGCTGATATTTTTGTTAACGAAGCGAAGTATGCAAGGGAAGCACTTATATGAATATGCCGTTATTCGCCTTGTGCCCAGGGTCGAGCGCGAAGAGTTTATCAACATAGGAGTAATTTTATATTGTCCCGGAAAGAAATTTTTGCAGGCCAGGACGCATATCGATTGTGAAAGAACCCGGGCATTTGGTGTGGGTACGGATTTTGTTGAGCTGAACCGTTATTTGACGTCGCTGAAGCTGATCTGTGCAGGAGGGGAGGCTTCGGGACCCATCGGACGACTCCCTGTTGCTTCCCGCTTCAGGTGGCTTACTTCCGCACGAAGCACGATTCTCCAGCCCTCCAAAGTACATTCCGGATTTTGCGAACAGCCTGAGGATTCCCTGGCCAGATTATTTGAAGAGCTGGTGAGCTGAAGTAGCTACCTGTCCGCGTTTCCTTACTTAGATTTAGAAATTTAACATACTGACTTATCTTAAATATTATGACCTTTCGAGCAAAAGCTATAGAAGTTGCCCAGGGACGGAAAGTTTACAATTTTACAACTCCATCTGAAAAAATCACCGAGTTATACGGCTCTTACACTTTCAGTGAGGAAGTGATGAAAGCGCTCTTGTCTCCTGAGGCGTATTCAAAGATTTCCAGTGCTATCAGATCCGGATCGACGATTGACAGAGAAGTGGCCGAGGAGGTGGCCACTGCCATGCGTTCCTGGGCTACCTCCAGGGGAGCGACCCATTACACCCATTGGTTTCAGCCGCTGACGGGTTCTACAGCTGAGAAACATGATGCGTTTTTTGATTTGGATAGCAGTGGGAGGGCGATTGAGAAGTTCAAGGGAAGTTCGCTGGTGCAACAGGAGCCGGATGCTTCATCGTTTCCCAGCGGAGGCCTCCGGGCTACTTTTGAAGCGCGTGGATACACCGGATGGGATCCGAGTTCACCCGCTTTCCTGATGGACAACGGAGCAGGAGGGAAAACCCTTTGTATACCTTCCGTGTTTATCTCTTATACAGGTGAAGCGCTTGATTACAAAGCACCTCTTTTAAGGTCTCTGAATGCCCTGGACAAGGCAGCCTCCTCTGTTGCTCAGTATTTTAACCGTGACGTCTCCAAGGTCACAGCAAGCATCGGTATCGAGCAGGAATATTTTCTCGTGGACAAAGCCCTTTATTATGCACGTCCTGATCTCGTGATGGCCGGCCGTACGGTATTTGGACAAAACCCTGCCAGGGGGCAGCAAATGGAGGATCATTATTTTGGTTCCATCAGTCCTAGGGTGAACACCTTTATGGTGGATTTCGAGTTTGAGGCGATTAAACTGGGCATTCCGGTAAGAACCAGGCATAATGAAGTGGCACCCGGGCAATATGAGGTAGTACCTACCTTTGAAGAAATGAACCTCGCCATCGACCACAATGCGCTGTTGATGGACATTATGCAGAAAGTAGCTGAAAAGCATAATTTTAAAGTGTTGTTTCATGAAAAGCCCTTTGCCGGAATTAACGGGAGTGGTAAGCATAATAACTGGTCACTTCTTACGGATACCGGTATTAATCTGCTCGCACCTACTTCCAAACCGAAGGAAAACCTCCGGTTTTTGACCTTTTTGTTGAATGTGATCAAGGCTGTGCATGATCACGCTGACTTATTGCGGGCCTCTATTGCCTCCTCGGGTAATGAGCATCGTCTCGGAGCCAATGAAGCACCGCCTTCTATCATCTCGGTTTTTTTAGGCGCCGAGCTCACAAAGATGCTGGAGGATCTTACGCAGCGTGGAGAGATCGTGCTCGAAAAGGGGGAGAATTTTTACTACAAGCTGGGGATTAGTCGCATACCTAATCTCACACGCGACAATACAGACAGAAACCGCACGTCCCCTTTTGCATTCACTGGCAATAAATTTGAGTATCGTGCGGTGGGAAGCAGCGCGAACAGTGCTTCGCCAATGGTCGTTCTTAATACTATCGTTGCCAATCAGCTTGCGGAATTCAAGAAGGAATTGGAGGAGCGTTTGGGTACGGGAGAAGATCGTAAAATCGCTGTTGTAGAAATTTTGAAGCAGTATTATTTACACAGCAAATCGATTCTTTTTGAAGGAAACGGGTATTCGGAGGACTGGGTACAGGAGGCCGAGCGGAGAGGTCTTACCAATGTCAAGGGCGCTTATCAGGCGCTGAAAAGCTATACAGACCAGGCTTCGGTGGACGTTTTCGAACGTATGGAGGTATTGACGCGACGTGAACTTCACGCGCGATACGAAATTGAACTTGAAAACTACACGAAGAAAATTCAGATAGAATCCAGGGTAATAGGAGATCTGGCTTTGAATCATATTGTTTCAACTGCGGTCAAGTATCAATTCAAACTTGCGCAGACGGCCAGATCTCTGACTGAGCTGGAGATGATTGAGGAAGCGCAGCCGATTAAGGAGATCATGACAGAAATTTCCGGTCATGTTTCTATCATTAAGAAGACGGTGCATAACATGACGGAAAGCAGGAAAGTGGCTAACAATACGGATGACCTCGTAAAAAGGGCGGCACTTTACGGAACCGAGGTGAAGGATTATTTTGAAGTGATCAAATATCACGTAAACAAGCTGGAATTGATTATAGATGACGAGGACTGGCCACTGGTCAAATACAGGGAATTGTTGTTTATTAAGTAGTCCCGCCACAAATGAAAACGGGCAGAGCCACCCTGAGGTAGGCTTTGCCCGTTTTATATCCGGAGGCCGGACAGGTATTATTCAATTGATTTGGCAATTTCCTCCCGGGTTTTTCCGAGTTTTTGCTGAAGTTTTCCCAGGAGCTCTTCTTCTTTGCCCTCAACATACAACAGGTCATCATCTGTTAAATCTGCATACTGTTGTTTTAATTTGCCTTTCAACTCGTTCCAGTTTCCTTTGATTTTATCAGTTAAAGCGCTCATAGTGGTAAATTTTAGAAGTTTAACAAATGTTTACTATTGTTAAAAAATAACCATGCCACTTGGAAGCCCGGGAAGCAAATCAACATCAGGAACGTCGTTCAGAGCATCATTTGGCTTCCTCATTGGGTCTGAGAGATATTGGGAAGGGGAGAGGATGAGCATAGTTTTCCCCTGAATGTTCTATTTTATCAACGCAGGTAAAGAGTAGTTTGTATCTTTGAGTTTCAAATGAAGCGAACCATAATATACAATCATGAATCCCGGATTTGACCCAGAAGAAATAGCGCTGCTGAAGAGCGAATGCGAAGCAGAGAATCGTAGTTTTATTTATGTGGAGGATGAGCAGGACGAGGATGATGTGACAGACGAGCATGCACATATCCAGTTTGTGGGCAATTATAATGGTAGAGAGGTGGTCTATGATGCGTTCATATACACGCTGAGGCTGCACCATGCTGCGCAGGTTTATGATTTGGCTCTGGAGCGGGTGAAGAAGGAAATTCCTTCGTATGTTCCGCCTGAGGAGCGTGCTGATGATGACCAGGATGATGAAAACGACTTGTTTCTTACTGAATTGATCGAAGAGATCGAGGAGAACGAGGAGATCAAGGTAAGTGAGCATCTTGATTCAGACCCTGAGTTTGAATTTGGGATAGGTCTTGAAGTAGGACTTAATGTGGAAGAAGTTACTGAAGATGTCGTCGCTGGATTTGTCAGCGCTTTTAACTCCGGTTCCCTGACGCTTGATGAGAGCTTGTATTCATTTCATAGTGAAGGGGATGAGGACGAAGATGAGGATTAACCATATATTCCTGAAGGCATTTCTGTATGCGATCTGCTGTTAGGGCAAAAGGTTAATTGGTCGGTATACGGAAAATAATAAAGCCTTTCTGTTTCCGCGGAAAGGCTTTATTATTTAAGAAGACGAGGAACCTGAGAATTTACAGTTCCACACTTTTGACAGTTTCGATAATTCTGGCAGCCACTTTATAGGGATCTGCAGCAGAGTTCGGACGACGGTCTTCCAACCATCCTTTCCATCCTTTTTGAACCACTACGATAGGAATTCTGATCGAGGCGCCCCTGTCGGATATTCCGTAGCTGAACTGATCGATAGACTGGGTTTCATGCTTGCCAGTCAGACGAAGATGGTTGTCCGGACCGTAGACGTCGATATGTTCTTTGATAAATTTACCAAACTGATTGCAGATCTTATCGTAGGTTTCCTTGTTGCCCGCTGTTCTCAACACAGAGTTAGAGAAGTTGGCATGCATTCCGGATCCGTTCCAGTCGGTGTTGCCGAGTGGTTTACAGGCCCAGTTGATGGTTACACCGTATTTCTCACTGATTCTCTCCAGTAAGTATCTGGCGATCCAGATCTGGTCTCCAGCGTCTTTCGCTCCTTTGGAGAAAACCTGGAATTCCCACTGACCTGCAGCTACCTCAGCATTGATCCCTTCTACGTTAAGTCCTGCATCGAGACAAACATCAAGGTGCTCTTCGATGATCTCTCTACCGAAGGCGTTGCCCGCACCTACTGAACAATAGTAGGGTCCTTGCGGTGCCGGGTATCCGTTCAAAGGAAATCCCAGCGGCTTGTTGGTTTCAGGGTTCCAAAGGAAATACTCTTGTTCGAAGCCGAACCAAAAGTCGTTGTCATCATCCTTAATAGTAGCCCTGGCGTTGGTTTCGTGAGGAGTTCCGTCAGAATTTAAAACTTCGCAAAGAACAAGATAACCATTTTTGCGCTGTGGATCGGGATAGATCGTTACCGGCTTCAAAATACAGTCAGATGATCCTCCTTTAGCCTGTCCGGTCGAAGAACCATCGAAAGACCATAAAGGGAGATCTTCCAGTTTACCACTGAAATCGCTTTCGATTTTAGTCTTACTGCGAAGGTTCTGCATTTGCGGACTTCCGTCGAGCCAGATGTACTCAAGTTTAGCTTTTGTCATAATTAAATTCTGTATATTAGAAAAGAGATAGATGATTTTTTAATATAAGTTCGCAAATATAGCGCCCACTGTATAAGTTATAAAATATTATTCACAAAAAAAAACTTTCTACAAAATAATGTTGTGTAAAGTGAAATATTCTTAGTTTAATATGAATTTTTTAAGTAAGAATAACTTAGGTTCATAATCTTCCGTTTTTTTGAAAAAAAATGTGTATTCCTTAAAAACCCGTGTCAAATTTAGTGAAAAACTGTAATAAAAATACAAATTTTAAAAAAATAGGTTTTAAAATTTCCTCAATATTGCATTCTGCTCTCGGTAGAGTGGATTTTTTCATTTTCGTTGAAAAGTACAAATTATAAATATTGTTTATGCATCTATTTTATCAGCCGGATGACAGCGCCTTTTATATCACAGGGGCAGAAGCGCAGCACTGTATCAGAGTATTGAGGCTTGAAGCCGGAGAGGATATTGTTGTGGTGAACGGGCGGGGAGGAAGTGTACTGGCCGGCATCACCCGGGCTGTAAGGGATCGGGTGGAATTTACAAAGAAGCGTGTATTAACAGGACATGTCAGGCCTTATCGGATACATATAGCCATTTCTCCGACCCGGAAAACGGATCGCAATGACTGGATGGTTGAAAAAATGGTGGAGCTGGGGGTGGATGCCATCAGTTTTGTCAGAACAGAGCACAGCCATAAGGAAAGTTTTGGTCGTATGGTGAATCTTGAGCGGATGGAGAAGCTGGCAGTTGCGGCCATGAAGCAATCCCGTCAATCGGTGCTTCCGGTTTTTAAGGTGTGGGATGGTTTTGAAGAGCTGGTACGTGCCAGTATCGAGCTTGACCGGTTTATTGCCTATGTAGAGGAAGAGCGCCCCCCGGCACATTTGATTAGCCAGGTCGGGGCGGGAGACGTGATGGTGATGATCGGTCCCGAGGGAGATTTTAGCGGGCAGGAGTTGTCGCTCGCTATGGGAGCCGGATTCCGGACAGTTTCATTGGGTAGCACGCGTCTTCGAACAGAGACAGCGGCAGTTGCCGCCTGTCATGCGGTACATTTGGCACAACTGTTGAAAGAGAAAGGATCAGAAAACTGATGTTGCTTTTTTCTCGTAAATAAGCGATATATTTGATGATAGGGCTTACAGGCCATTTAGGTTTTCAACAAGTATTAGGATGTTATGAGGTTTTGTTTCTTTATTCTTTCCCTGTTGTTTTTTTCTGCATCGGGGTATGCGCAACAGTATTCCTTTAAATTGGCCAAACTAAAGTACGGCGGAGGCGGGGACTGGTATGCCGACAAGACCGCACTTCCCAATCTGGCCAGGTTTTGCAATGCCCAGCTTCGGATGAATATCAATCCTCAGGACGAAGTGGTGGAGGTGGGAAGTCAGGAACTGTTTTCCTATCCTTTCGTGTATATGACTGGTCACGGCAACGTTCTTTTTAGTGATGCCGAGGCGAGGAACCTGCGCAACTATCTTTTGTCAGGCGGCTTTCTGCATATTGACGACAATTATGGTCTTGATGTTTTTGCCCGCAGGGAAATGAAGAAGGTTTTCCCGGAATTGTCCTTTGTTGAATTGCCGTTCAATCATCCTGTTTATAGTATGAAGTATAAATTTCCGGCAGGACTTCCAAAGGTGCATGAGCATGATGGCAAGCCTCCTCAGGGATTCGGTCTGGTATGGGAGGGACGTTTGGTGTGTTTTTATTCTTATGAGTCTGATTTGGGTAATGGCTGGGAAGACCGGTCCGTACATAATAACCCTGAGGAAATCAGACAGGAAGCCCTGAAAATGGGAGCCAACTTGTTGATTTATGCCGTTACGGTTTTTGATTAGATTTCTTTTAAATAGTAAAATTATTATATTTGTAGTTTATAATACCTGCCAATAATAATCTGTTCGTTTTTCATGTATATAGTCTTAGCGGTTTTTGTCCTTCACTGGTACCTTTCCTTATTCTGCCAAACTTTTTTTCTGCATCGGTATTCGGCACATAAAATGTTTCGTATGAATAAATTCTGGGAGAGGTTTTTTTACCTGCTCACTTATATTTCTCAGGGCTCATCTTATCTCAGTCCCAGGGCTTACGCAGTGCTTCATAGAATGCACCATGCTTTCAGTGACACGAAGAAGGATCCGCATTCTCCCCATCATACCAAGAATGTGTTTACCATGATGTGGGAAACCAAAGATATTTATAATGCTGTGTTACACAGAAGAAGGGCCGTGGAGTCTCATTTTGACCGTAATTTCCCGGAGTGGAATTTTGTAGAAAAGCTGGGTGACTCCTGGGTATCGCGCATAGTGTGGGGTTTGTTATATGCTTCTTTTTATATACTGGCTTATCTGTACCTGGATATGCACTGGGTGTTTTTCTTTC
>CAZAVR010000089.1:0-7821 GCA_964488435.1 uncultured Cytophagales bacterium
GCCTTGAAAACAGACAAAATTTCCATGCGGACGGCACTGCTTCGTGAACGGAGGATAGAGTTAAATTGTGAAGGACATCGTTGGTTCGACTTACTCAGAAGCGGTAAACTGATGGAAGTGATGAATGCTCATTTTAAAGACGCAGCCTTGGATAACAATCAAATCGGAACCAACTCATCGGTCGAATCCTATGAACTTTTATTTCCGTTACCTTTGTATGAGGTCAATCTTAACGCGAGCAAGCTGGTACAGAACCCGGGTTACAATTGACAGGCATTAAGTTTTTATGGGGCGGGTTTTTGATCCGCTCCCTTGTGTTTTAAGCATTATTTTGCTCATGAATCTTTTTAAATTTTCAGGGTCAGCGATCCTTGCGTTTCTAGTATATTCAGGTTTCGGGCAATCAGTCGGGCATCAGGGACACCTGACTGCCCATGATCCTTTAGCTGTCGATCAGGTGCCTCCACAGCCTTCCCGGGCATCGTGGCATTTTGTCGATGATCTGAAATCACCGTTCTGGACCACAATCCAATGGGAGAACCGGAACAAAGGAGCCGGTTATGCTGACCTTAGAAGCGGAATCCGGCTGATGGCTTCTTTTCCTGATCCCAAAATGAGGTTGGAAACGGCCTTCGAGGATCACCGTAATTTTTGTGTGGCGGGCAAAATCCCCAACGGGAAGGGAGGGTATCCTGTCAGTACAGTGATGGATCCTTCCTTAAAAGGAGAAGCATTCAGGTTGACGGTGCGTAAGGCTTCTGCAGAAATTGCAGCCGGCGATGTTGAAGGCATACGGAGGGGTATATTTTATCTTCAGGACGAAATGCAGCGGGTGGGGGATCCCTACCTGAGGCTGGGCTCGGTTACTAAATCACCTGAAGTAAAGAGAAGGATCTCCCGCTGTTTCTTTAGCCCGATCAAGCGGCCGGGTAATCAGGCGGGTGTGGGCGATGAATTATTTGATGATATAGATTACTATCCGGATGAATATCTCAACCGGCTTGCTCATGAAGGAGTGAATGGTCTCTGGGTAACTGTGAGTAGCAAGGATGGCCAGGAGAACAGTGTAGGATTCAGCGACCTGGTATCGACCGATATTACCCCGGATGCGGGAGTCGGAGGAGAAAAGCGGCTTGCAAAGTTAAGATCCATTGTCAACAAGTGTCTGCGATATGGTATCCGGATCTATATGAAGACTATGGAGCCTCACGTGCGTTTTGCTTTAGACGACCCGAGACTGCAGAAATACCCCGATCTGGCCGGGGGAAGGAGAGGGGATTCCTACTATCTCTGTGCAAGCGGTACAGCAGGACAGACCTATTTGTATCAGGCGGTCAACAAGATCTTCAGGGCAGTGCCGGAGCTTGGCGGAATTGTCAATATATCGCATGGAGAATTGTATACTACCTGTCTGAGCGCATTACCTGCAACTGGAGGCGGGAAAATAAACTGTCCAAGATGCTCGTCCATGCCTCCATGGCAAATTCTGCATCATTCCTTGTCTGCGATGAATAAGGGGATGAAAGAAGCTGCGCCGGATGCTGAAATTATAAGCTGGCTTTATATGCCGCAGCCCCAATTCCAGACAAAGGGCGCGCCTACAACTTTGGCTGAGTGGGTGTATGATATTCCTTCTCATACGCCGGAAGGCGTGGTTCTGCAGTTTAATTTTGAGTCAGGAATCCGGAAAACGGTTTTTGGGAAAGAGTTGGTAGGAGGAGATTACTGGCTTTCGGCTCCGGGTCCAAGCGAGCGTTTTGAAAGAATAGCCGAAGATGCAGTAAAAAACAACACACAGGTGTCCGCGAAAATACAGACGTCAGTTTCTCACGAGGTGGCCACCGTCCCTTATGTGCCGGTTCCGTCGCTGATATACCGAAAGTTTACAGCGATGCGAAAGCTGGGTGTGACGCATACCATGCTTAGCTGGATCATGGGTTCCTATCCCGGTCTGATGGTAAAGGCGGCCGAGCAGCTATCTTTTGGTACTTATCCGGATGAAGAAACCTTCCTTCGGGAGCTTGCCTCCTATTACTGGAGAAACGAGGATGTGAGTAAGATCGTGCAAGCCTGGAAGCATTTCAGCCAGGGTTATGAAAATTATCCTTTGACTAATATTTTTCAGTACCTGGGCCCCATGCACGACGGGCCGGTGTGGCCTTTGCTGCTGACACCCAGGGATGCGCCTCTTTCGCCCACCTATCAGCTGGGTTCGAGAAATACTTTTCTGCCTTGGCCTCCCAGCGGGGATCGTATAGGAGAATCTTTTCCTGAAATTTTGTCTTTGGAAGAAATGGTCACACTATGCATGCGCATGTCCGACTCCTGGGAAACGGGACTTCGCCTGATGGAAAGTGTCGGACTGAAATACACGAGTGACAAAGAGCGCATGCTTGACATAGGAGTCGCAAAAGCCATCGGGATTCAGTTGCGAAGCGGTTACAATATTCTGCTGTTCTATCAGCTTCGTGAAAAAATGTTCCGAATGGAGGGGAAGGGACGCCTCTCTTTACTGGATGAGTTGAAGCGTATCGTCGAGGAGGAAATGCGACAGAGCGGAATATTGGCAGAACTTTGTAAAAAGGATTCGAGGCTGGGTTTTCATCCGGAAGCTGAAGGTTACAAATACTATCCTGAAAAATTGCAATCGCGCATCGACCAGCTGAAGCGGGTGTTGACTGATGAAATACCTGCCATAAGGCTGGCCATTGAAAAAGGCGAGCCGCTTTTTCCTGAGTATACCGGACAGTCTCCGCGGGGGGCTGTAGCCTTTGCTTTGCCTGCAAATCCCGGCGTCCAGGCTGGTCTGAACGGAAAATGGAACCGGATGGAAAGTGGAGACATAAACTTGCAATGGGCGGCATTTTATTCAGCAGACACCCTTCAGATAGTAATAGGGAACCTTCCCGGACAAGGGCCGACATCTGTGGCTCATGCGATGCTTAAAATTGAACCTGAGAGACTTTGGCCGGCCAGGTCGTACGTGTTCAAACCCTTAGCCGGCAAGCCGGGCGTATATAGGGCGCAAGCTACCATACCTCTGGCTGAGTTGAGACAAGAAAAAGGAGACTTTCGTCCTATGCGGCTGAACGTGATCGCCACAATGGCAGGAGGCAAGACGGTGTCCTGGCTTCCGGAACATCCCCTGACACCCAGGATTATTCTCGGCACCCAGAATTCTGCGGATTTAGGTTGGTTAATTTTTAAATAATGTCTAATATTAAGCCGATTAATACCATCTAAACATAATATGCGATACGAGACCATGTTTCCGGATCAGATCCGGTCAGCCATAGATAACAATACACCCGTAGTTTTAGCACTTGGTGTGCTTGAATATCACGGTGAACACCTGGTAAGCGGGGTAGATACGCTGGTGATCGTACGTGCTTTCGATCTGCTGGAAAAGGAAATGCCCCTGGTCATCATGCCCCCCTTTTATTATGGAGCCAGCAGCTATGCGGTGGAGCCTCCGGAGCGTAAAGGATCCGTACATATTGATTCTGAGATATTGAACCCCTTTGCCAGGAGCTTGTTTGATAATTTGCTTCGGATCGGTTTTCGGAACGTGCATGTCTTTGTTCACCACCAAAGCGAGAACTTCACAGCGGGTATGCCGACGGACCTCTCCTTTAAACTTGCTGCCAGACAGGCTACTTTTGCTTTTCTGGAAAAACAGAGAGGTGAAGGTTGGTGGGGAGCGGCGGGGTCCGAGGACTATTACGAAAACCACGAACAAGGTGATAACCCGTTTAACTGGATCAGAATACACCCCTTTATGAGTTCGGATATTCAGAAAGATCATCCTATTGATCATGCGGGTAAGCTGGAAACAGCCCTGATGATGGCTTTTTGTCCTGAGGGGTCAGATATGTCGAAATTTGAGGAGGGTAAATGGTATACTCAGACTGCGAAGCAGGCGACTTTGGAGTACGGGGTTGAGGTAAAAGAGCTTATCCTCGCCGATCTGAGAAAAAGACTCAAAGCTTAATTGTGAAGGATTTGTTTTTTTTGAATAACTTCTGATCAAATTCTTATTATCTATTCATGACAAATTCTGCGAAGACACCAGTTGTCCCCATGGTGATCATTGGTTCTATGTATGCAGTGCTTGGCTTTTCTGTAGGAATAAATGCCTTTTTTATCCCTTTTGTGCAGGAAGCTTTCACGGTTTCTACCGCTACATCGTACCTGATCATGACCGCTACTTTTTCGGCGTATATTCTTTTTGGGGTTCCTTCGGGTTCCATTATTAAGAGCTTTGGTTACAAAGCTTCCATAAGCCTTGCCTTTCTGATGATAGCCGTTGGTTTCGTGTTGATCGGATATTCGGCTGGTATCGTCAGTTTTTATCTTTTCTTGTTTGCGCTTTTCTTCATAGGTATGGGCCAGACATTACTTACAGGTGCAATTAATTCGTATGTGACGATACTCGGTCCGCCTGAAAGTGCCGCCAGCCGTATTTGTACAATGGGTATAGCTGATAAGCTGGCGCTGGCCGGGGCATCTCTTATTCTTGGGCTCTTTCTGGATCTGACGGATGTACGTATCGAAGATGCGATTACGCCGTTCTATGTGATAGCGGGTATTCTCTCTGTGCTCGGTATGCTTTCGTTTTATGCACCTTTGCCCGAATTGAAAGCCATAGGGGAGGAGGAGGAGGTTGACGAATCGGCAGTCTCCCTGTCTGCCCATACCAAAACCAGCGTCTTCCAGTTTCCCCATCTTCTGCTTGGAGTCGTAGCCATTTTTTTTGATGTAGGAGTGGAAATCATAGCACTGGGCTCTATCAATGACTATGCTACCGTGCTTAAACTTCCTTCTCCGGAGAATTATGTTTGGCTTACCACCTTTGGAATGGTAGCGGGGTATTTGCTCGGCGTGGTTTTCATTCCTAAGTACATAAGTCAGCAGCGCGCTTTACTCTGCTGTGCTATTTGCGGTATTTTGGTTACGATTTGTATAGTAATGGCGCCGGTTAACGTTTCTATATATATGGTGGCATTACTGGGTTTGGCGAATTCACTGCTGTGGCCGGCGATATTTCCGTTGGCGTTGGCTGATCTGGGGAAATTTACCAAAACAGGCTCATCCATGCTTGTCACAGGTATTATAGGCGGTGCGTTATTGCCGCTTTTGTTCGGGTATGCGGCGGGGTTGAGTTCTCATCAATTGGCTTACCTGGTTTGTTTGCCTTCGTATTTGTTTATTTTGTATTTTGCAGTGTGGGGCCAAAGGATCAGGATTCACACAAGCAACGAATCACGACTGGTTCACGATTATTGAAAAATGGAGAAGCTGTTTAAAATTCATCCGGATGATAATGTTCTCGTCGTACGACGGATTATTGAGCCTGGAGACGTCTTTGAAATATCCGGCACAAAAGTGGTGTTCGGGAAATCCTTCGGACTCGGACATAAAATTGCTGCTACGGCAATACCTAAGGGGGAGAAAGTGGTGAAGTTCGGTGTGCCTATCGGTTCTGCCTCTGAAGATATCGTACCCGGAGACCACGTACATCTGCACAATTTAAAAAGTGATTATCTGCCTACCTATACATTAGATCATGAATTCAGTAAATCCTGATCAGCTAAAAGGATACCTTCGCAGTGATGGCAGAAAGGGTATCCGTAACCTCGTAGTGGTAGTTTACCTGGTCGAGTGCGCGCACCATGTCGCGCGGAAAATCACTTCCGCTTTTTCCGACCAGCCTGTTCACCTTATTGGTTTCCGGGGGTGCTATCCGAACGCTTATGCTGCGAAAATGATGAAGGAACTATGTACACACCCGAATGTGGGGGCTGTGCTTCTTGTTTCATTAGGGTGTGAGAGTTTTAACCGAAACAGACTGATGGAAGAAGTAGCGTCGACCGGGCGACCGGTGAGCCTGGTGGGAATACAGGCGGGCGGGGGGACCGGAAATGCGATCGCAGACGGAAAGGAATTTATTTCGTCAGCACTGGAAGAGATAAGTAAAGTTCCGTTGGTCGATATGGATTTTTCCGAACTTGTGGTGGGTATTGTTTCGGGGGGAAGTGACGCGACCAGCGGTATTACAGCCAACCCAGCTGCGGGCAGGGCCTTTGATATGATAGTAGAAAAAGGAGCTACCGCCATTTTCGAGAACACAGGTGAAATGATAGGTCTTGAAGGCCACATGAGCAACAGAGCGGTGACAGAGGGTCTCGCTCTGGAACTGAAAAGGGCTGTGGAAAAGGCAGCGCGATATTACGCCATTATGGGTCATGGAAGCTTTGCTCCTGGCAATGCTGAAGGAGGGCTTTCCACGCTCGAAGAGAAATCTATGGGCGCTTACTGCAAAAGCGGTTCAGCACCGATCACCGGTTTGATCAAGCCCGCTGACAGGACGGGTAAGCCGGGGTTATATCTCATGGATATTGTACCTGACGGAGAACCGAGGTTCGGATTTCCTAACCCGAGTGATATTGCCGAGATGAATGAACTGATTGCCTCGGGTGCGCATTGCGTCCTGTTTACGACCGGAAGAGGGTCGGTAGCGGGATCGGCGATTTCACCCGTCATCAAGATTTGTGCCAATCCGGAGACGTACGCCCGTATGTCAGAGGATATGGATGTCAATGCCGGTAAAATCCTTTACGGTCAGGCCACTTTAGAGGAAGTGGCGACGGAGATTGTCGACAAGATCAGGTATGTAGCCGCGGGGGGGCAAAGTTGTTCGGAATCCCTGGGCCACCAGGAGTTTGTACTTGAATATAAGACATTTGAGCCTGTCGGGCCGGCATGTTTGCCTTTGGGGTGAACCTTGAAAGTATACTGTTAGTCCCAGGTGAGCCGATATTTTGTGGTCCGGATAGCGGATTCTCAGATATCGATTGTATGCTTGTTTTCATAAATCCGTTTCGACTTCTTTCCGGTAGTTTGTAAAAAAACATCAGATCCAAAGCCTAAATCTATCCGGGGGCTTTCCCGCGAAAGATTATTAATTATAAAAATAATTAAATTGACCCGTTGGTGTCGAAAGTGACTGGTATACTGTTATTTTTGAGCAGAAAACCACTAATTTAACTCCATTAGCCGGGTAAGGAATAAATACCGGCCCGACCTAAACTTACTTAATAATGAAGATAGATAGTCACCAGCATTTCTGGCTGTATGATCCTGTCAAAGACGCCTGGATATCCGACGCCATGTCGGTACTTAAACACGATTTTATGCCTGACGATCTCGAGCCGCTGTTAAAAGCGAGCGGTATCGACGGTTGTGTAGCCGTTCAGGCCGACCAAAGTGAGCAGGAGACATCGTTTCTGCTTGACCTCATGGAAAAGCATGATTTTATCAAAGGCGTGGTAGGCTGGATTGATCTGCGCGCCGAGAATCTTAATGATCGTCTGGACTACTTTTCGAAGTATAGTAACCTCAAGGGTTTTCGTCATATTGTACAGGCTGAGCCGGAGGATGATTTTTTACTTCGGGATGATTTTTGTAAGGGTGTATCCGCGCTTTCAAAGTATAATTATACCTACGACATTCTTATTTATCCGAAGCATATCAAAAATGCGATCGAGTTTGCTAAGCGTTTCTCCGACCAGCGTTTGGTAGTGGACCATATAGCCAAACCTTTTATCAAGGATCAACTGGTAGACGACTGGGAAAAGGATATGCGTGCTTTTGCAGAATTGGATCATGTATACTGCAAGATTTCCGGCCTGATTACTGAGGCCGACTGGGATAAGTGGAAATACAGTGATTTCAGAAAGTATATTGATATTACACTGGATATTTTTGGTATTGACAGGGTCATGTTCGGTACCGACTGGCCGGTGTGCCTTGTAGGGGCTT
>CAZAVR010000089.1:7831-11578 GCA_964488435.1 uncultured Cytophagales bacterium
ACGCGAAGTGTGTGATATTTTGAGGGAAAATACTCTTAATCTCTCTGCATCCGAAAATGAGAAATTGTGGGGTAAAAACTGTGCAGAATTTTATAACCTTTAATGAGCGGAATTGAAAGTCATCTGGCCTACCTGATTTTTGGATGACTTGATTCCCGATCTTAGCAATGACGCTGAATTCAAAATGTCCTTATCTGTTTATCCTCTTTTTTTTCTTTATACCGGTGCTCCCCGGATTTGGTGTTGAAAAGACGATCATTGTTGAAAATGGTAAATTTCGATACATCGTTTCCGAGAGCGGAGAAAATATCAGCTTTATTGACAAACAATCCGGTAAAGATTACCTCCGCAGCGACAGTGTGACTTATTGTGCGTCTGTAAAGAAGTCGGGGAAAGTGTATCCGGTGAGTTTTGTCAGGAAGACGGCGGGCAGCATCACACTTGATTTTAAAGGGGCTGATGTAAGAGCGAAGCTAAAAGTGGAGGTTTTCGAGGGGCACGTCCTCTATGAGGTTCAAAGCGTTTCAGGTACACCTGAATCACTTGTTTTTATGAATATCCCGCTAACGCTCGAAGCTGTGCCGGATGAGCCTTTTGCCGCGTGTGTGCTGTCACTTAATTTATTCACACATGTGGAACAGCTACCAGCCTTACAGGATCATTTGTGGGCAAGCTGCTATCCCAGATTTGGATTAAAAGGAGCTAAAATTGCCGTTCTTGGCGTACCTCAGCAGGAGATGTTGCCGATGATCCGTACTGTAATGAAATCTGCAAAAGATATCCCTTTTTCCGATAAAGGCGGGGCTTGGGCTCAAATGAATAAAGAAGGATATGGTTCCTATCTGATGGATATGGGGACACTTACCGAACAAACAGTAGATGAATGGATTGCAAAGTGTGATAGCCTTGGATTTAACCAGATCGCCATACACGGCGCACATCATTTTTTTAAGAACGGAGATCTTGAACTTCATAAGGACAAATGGCCGGGCGGCTGGGCCGATTTTAAACGTATCAATGCGCGCCTGCACAAGGCCGGAATATCTTCTATATTGCTTACCTATGCCTATTTTATAGACAAAACATCGCGATATGTAACGCCTGTGCCCAGCAAGGACCTGGGGTTTCTGAATGCTTTTACACTGGTGGGGAGCCTTGAGGCGGATGCTACTGAAATCGAAGTGAAAGAGTCTACGGCGGATGTGTCAACTATCGTAGGTTATTTTTTTCAGAACAGCGTGACTTTGAGAATAGGTGAAGAGCTGGTGGAATTCTCAGGCGTGACGAAATCTCCGCCCTATAAATTCACGGGAGTGAAAAGGGGAGTAAACGGTACGATGGCATCGGCTCATAAGTCCGGCGAAAAAGGGTATCACCTGCAACAGATGTTCGGGCTTTTTACTGCGGGTCCTGAAACAAAACTGTTTAATGAAATAGCAGAAAAGACAGCGCGTATTACCAATGAAAACGATTTCGACGGCATTTATTTTGACGCCATCGACGGGAATAATATGCTGGGCGGAAAAGAGAATGCCTGGTATTACGGGAGTAAGTTTATATTTGAAGTAGCGCGACATCTGAAACCGATGGTGGGTATGGAAATGTGCGATATGCCTCACCACTACTGGCATTACAGTTCCAGGTGGCAAGCCTGGGACAAAGCTGTACGTGGTTATAAACGGTTTGTAGATGTACATGTGGCAGCTTTGAAATCAAATGATCACCGGCATGGCGAGTGGATAGGGCATACAGGAAGTATTAATCGACTGGCACCCGCAAAAAACGGCAGATTGATGCTGCCGTTGCACATGGGTTGGTGGGGAAACAGTACGTGGGAATCTCCACAGGTAGAAATGACTTTTCCGGATGACATGGAATACCTGCTGGCCAAGATGATCGGGAATGACGCCGGACTGTCCATGTTGGCTGGGATTGACGAAAAAACACTGAACGAGAATCCCATTTTCAGGAAACTGGCAAGATTGACCAGACAGTACGAAAACCTCCGGCACAATGGGTATTTCTCTGAGGCAGTAAAGGAGCAACTTCGAAAGCCAGGTGAGGAATTTACCCTCATTCAGACTGGAGATGATCAATGGGATTTTAAACCTGTACAGTACACGAAACACAAGTCCGGAGAAAATAAGGAGGAATGGATCGTTAAAAACAAGTTTGAAAGTCAACCAGTGAGGTTGCGCATATTTCCTCAAATGGCTGTGAAAGGATTCGATGATCCGGAGAATGTAGTGCTTGCTGATTTTAAAGCTCCCGGCGAGTTTCAAAACAGAGGAAGTGCGAAGGGTGTTTCAGGAGAGATAAAGGTTTTACAAGAGAAAATTGCAGATGGCACAGCTGGAGCTTTTTCCGTATCAAGTAAGGGAGAATCTATTCAGGAAGGGACCTGGATAAAGATGGAAAAGAAATTTGAACCATGCCTGGATTTGAGCAAACGTCAGGGATTGGGCGTATGGGTCAAAGGTGACGGGAGCGGTGCCCTGATCAATTTTCGGACAGAGAGCCCTAAACATTTGTCTATGGGTGGCAGGGGCGACCATTTTGTGAAGCTGGATTTTGAAGGGTGGAAGTATTTCGAACTGGTTGAAATCGAGTCTTCTGCCTTTAACGATTATCTATGGCCCGACGAATATCATAATGTATATAATTCGTACTATTACAAAGTAGAATTTAAGTGCGTGGATAAACTGCAGATATGGGCTAATAACCTACCTGCAGGGAAAGAAATCACAGCTTATATAGGGTCGGTAAAAGCATTGCCTCTGGTGAATGAGGCTATTGAAAATCCGTCAGTAACTATTGGTGGTTCAACTATTACATTTCCCGTAAGAATGGAACCGGGGATGTACCTGGAGTTTAATTCGATGCAGGACTGCAAGCTTTATGGAAGCAAGGGGGAATGGCTGGGCGACGTGGAGCCCCGCGGAAACTCCCCCGAATTACTTAAAGGCAATAATAGAATTACATTTGAGTGCAATTCTTCAGGAACCGTGAAGCCGAGGGTGGAAGTTACGGTGATATCTGAAGGGAAACCGTTAACATCCGATTGATCCTCAACCTAACTTTTCCAGATCGTTATGTCAAAAAATCTTACCCGCCGTAAATTTCTGGGCCATACAGGCCTGGGAGTTGTCGGCTCTATGGTCGTTGCCAATGCCACCGCCGGCCCTGTTGCCTCGTCTGCCGGAGAATCGCCCGCTGGTTCCCTGGCTTCCGTAAGTACGGAAGATTTTGCCCGGGAAGTTGAAAGAATCCTGCCGCTGGAGAAGCCTTTTGGCCATCATAAGCGTATTGCCGAAACGCCTGTTCATCATACTTTGGCCAGGGACCCTGCTGCCAGAGCTTCTGCTTCTGAGTTCTCTATCGAGAAGGATGTCGTGCTGTATTATGTCTCCGAACCTACAGCGCTTGTGGAGACTGCTGTAGAGGATTTTAAAGAATATATGGGCAAAGTGATGGGCGTGATGATCAAAACGGAAGCCAAACAATCGCATAGCAATTTAAAAAACAGTGAAACAGCGATTCTGGTTGGCACACGTGAACAATTGCCGGGGTTTGGTTCGCAACTAAAAAATCCGAAATCCTATGAAATTGTAAAGACCAAAAAAGGGCTGGTCGTATGCGGATATGATGCACTGGGCGTCATGCAGGGCCTGTTCAATCTGGAAGCGAGGCTTACACTGCGTGAAGGACCTTTTCTTCCAAAAAATATTAATCTGGTCAGACAAAGCT
>CAZAVR010000090.1:0-681 GCA_964488435.1 uncultured Cytophagales bacterium
GGTGGATTTTATCAACGAAACCGATCTTGACACCATCAAGGAGAAGGCGAATATTATCGATTCGTTTTTTGCCTATGCACAAGGCAAACAGAAAACGGAGGCCGCGGAATTGATTGAGGATGAGAACTTACAAGAAGAGGCCGCCAGACGTTATATTTCAGCTGCCTTGAAACGTGAATACGCAAGCGAAAACGGAACAGAGCTCAATTCGCTTTTACCAAAAATGAGTCCTTTGAATCCACAGTATTTAGTCAAGAAACAGAACGTATTCCAGAAAATTAGTGCCTTTATTGACAAGTTCAAAGGGGTTGGCGGGGCACCTTTGAGAGGAGTGAAGCCGAAAATTACCTAAACGAAGACGAGTAAAGTTGCCAGGCTTGCAGCAGTATTCGGCATCGGTCGAAGCCTTGTCACAACAGCGAAAAACGATGTATATGGTGGACTTGGTGAGTCGATTGGACAGCATTTTGCAATTCAGTGAAAAAGAATTTCTCTCCCGTGCTGCAAAAACAGGACTGGTATTTGTAAAGATCTTGTGCGGACCGAGAATTTTAAAAAAGAATTGAGGGTAGGACTAGTAGCATCGAATTGAATGCAGTTCACCAATACCACCACCACCGTTAAAATTTCAGTAATGAAAGCAAACGAATCCAAATTATACGACTTTTTGCAGTCATCAAA
>CAZAVR010000090.1:691-11571 GCA_964488435.1 uncultured Cytophagales bacterium
CGTCTACCAGCGCAATTATGACTGGTCGCAGCGTGAATGCAGTCAGCTTTTGCAGGACATCATCGCGGCCGAAACGGAGAAGAAGAATGCGCATTTTATTGGAAGCATAGTCTACATACAAGAAGGTATTTACACCGCAGGTGAAGTACGTGAATGGGTGGTCATTGACGGTCAGCAACGGCTAACCACGCTCAGTCTTTTGTATGCAGCGCTCTACCGGTTTGCCAGGGAGACAGGCCGCACGCAGGATGCCGAACGTTTGTACCATATATTTTTGACGAATCAGTATGCCAAAGCAAACTCGCAAAAAGTAAAGTTGCGGCAGACGGGTATAAGTATGCAGGCATATCAGGCCCTTCTGACGGGCAATGAAAAGCAGTTCGAAAACCAGTATTCCAATGTCATAGACAACTATTTTTATTTTAAGAATTTCATTACCGAGGCACTTTTCGATACCATTTGTAACGGACTTGGACGGCTGATATTTGTGGAGATATCCCTGGAAAGAGACCGGGATGATCCGCAGCGAATATTCGAGAGCCTGAATTCTACGGGACTTGAACTTTCTCAGTCAGATCTCATCAGAAATTACATTTTGATGGATTTGGAACCGCGAAGGCAGCAGGAGGTGTATGAGCATTTCTGGCGCCCTGTCGAAGAGAATACGTGGGATGACAATAGGAAGAAATCCATGTTGTCAGATTTTATCCGGGATTATCTCACGCTTCGTAACCACATGATTCCTAATAAGGGAAAGGTATATGAAGCGTTTAAGAAACTTCGTACCAGGAGAAGTGAGGCGGATTTTGACGAAGAGCTGGAGAAAATTAAATCTCTTTCCATTCACTACCGGAAGTTCATCAACCCGGGTTTAGTTAGTGACAAGGAGATACAGAAGGAGTTGTCGTATCTCAACAGGCTGGAAGTCAATGTTGCGTATCCGTTCTTGCTTCAGGTTTTTGAAGACGCGGAAAATGGGTTGTTGGACCGTGGGGAGTTAATCAGCGTGCTGAAATTGGTGCAGACCTATGCTTGGAGGAGGTTTGTAACAGGATATCCGACCAGTTCATTGAATAAAGTGTTCATGACGCTCTACGCTGAAGTCGACGTGGAGGAATACCATCTGTCTGTTGCCCGTGCGCTTCTACGGAAAAAGGCCAGCAGCAAGTTTCCAAACGACGACGAAGTAGAAACCGCCCTGGAAAGCAGGGATTTTTACAACATACAGCCGAAAAACAGAAGCTATCTGTTTGAGATGCTTGAAAACTATCAGAACAGGGAGTGGGTAGATACGTCAATCGCGCACATCACTGTGGAACACATCTTTCCGCAAACGCCGGGAGATATCTGGAGAAAGGAAATCGGAGACGAAGATTTTAAAATATTCTCGGAAAAATACCTGCATACGCTTGGAAATCTAACCCTTTCCGGGAATAATGGCGCGTTGGGAAACAGGACGTTTTCCGAGAAGAAGGCCATGAACGTCGGAAATGGGGAACAGGGCTATCTCTACAGCCGATTATGGCTCAATCATGATCTGAAGAATTTGGACAGATGGGATGTAGACGCCTACGCGACGCGATCCGCGCGCATTCGTCAACGTTTTTTTAGCATTTGGCCCTATCCGGACGTGAAAATAGAGCAAGACGAAGCAACAGAGGAACAGACGCTGTTTGAGGCGGAGAGTCCGACGTTCCAAAAACTTTCCTATTTCGTATTTCTTGGCGAAAGGGTAGAAGAGAAAGAAATCGCGAAGCTTTACAGCCATGTGATTAGCAAACTGTACGAACAAAATGCCAACCTGTTGATTAACAACCAGGAATCTCTGAAAATCGGCAAGAGTCAGTCGGAGTTCAGGTCTCCGCTGGCGATAGGTAACGGCTGGTTTGTGGAATCTAATCTCAACAACGAAATGAAGATGGCTATGCTAAAGCGCCTGTTGACGTTGTTCGAGTTGGAGGATGATTTGCTGATCCGATATGAAGACCCTGCAATAAAGCATCAACCATCAAGGTATGCGCGCAGACGAGGATTTTGGAAGCAGCTTCTGCCGCAAATCACAACAACAGAACTATACAGAAATATAAGCCCGTCAAAGGACTACTGGCTGAGTGCCGGCGCAGGATTTGGAGGGATTAACTATGCATTTGTTGTTGGTAAAAATTATGCGAGAATAGAGCTGGTATTCTTATCCGCGTCAAAAGAAAAGAACAAATGTGCCTTCAATCAGATAAGACAAAGCAAACACGAAATCGAAAAGCTGTACGGGGAGTCCCTGGTTTGGGAGGAATTACCGGATAAGAAAATGAGCCGGATTAAAATACAGATAGATGGTATAGGACTGGCAAGGAATGAGGATTGGACATTCAATGACCGGTAGCAATTGATGTTGAACAAATTACTGGACGGATTTGAAGGAAAGCTCACCTCGTCAAAATGGGCCAAAATAGCAAAGTGTTCACAGGATACGGCCACACGCGATATAGTGGACCTGATAGCGAAAGGAATACTGACCAAAGATCAGGCAGGAGGGAGGAGCACCAACTATTTGCTGGCATTGTGATAGGAGCAAAGCGTTGCCCTATTGTTACGGGTTATAGAAACGGAATACTATCGTCAGAAATTGAGGTATCGTATCGCGCAGGTCTTTTCAATCCTTACCGTTATTTTCTCTAAATTCACGTTTCGAAAGATTCACATTCTTGAAGGTAGAACAAAACATAGCCAGGCTTCAATATCTGCTGTCGTTATTCAAAATGACGGCGGAGGAGCTCGTAGTGCTAATGAGTGAGGGATTAAAAGCACCTGTCGCAATAGAAGAAATTTTTGCTAAAGAAATTAAAGTAAGCCACCTAAAGCGAATTGACAAGGTTTTTAATAAAGGACTTCATTATTATCTCGATCCCAAGTCCCCGGAAGTATCCAGAGATGCCAGTATTTTTTTTAGGAAGAATAAATTCGGCACAGATCTGAATATTGGTGCGCGTAAAGTTGTCAATAAGTTTGAGGAGTTTAAAATTTCACTGTCCGCCATTTCCAAACTGGCCGAAATAAACCTGACGAGGCGTTTGCCTATCTATAAAGTAACAGACGATCCCAAAAAGACAGCCAGTGAAATCCATAAAAAACTCTATCCGGTTTTTGAGACGAATCTCAGAGATTTTTTGAAGGCGTTGATTGGGCGACTCGCCGAATACAATATCCTGGTGTTCGAGTTTGTCGAAACACACAATAAGAAGGAAAAAGCAAACATTGACGGATTCTTTTTGAATCCCAATGTAATAGTCCTGAAAAGGCAGAAGTCGTCATTCAGAAGAGAAATATTTACACTCGTTCACGAATTAGCCCATTACCTTCTGAATGAGGAGGAGATTGAGCAACTTGATATCGCCTCCTTAGCCGAAAAAAAAATGTCTACGATTGAGAAATGGTGCAATGATTTTGCATTTTATTTTCTGGCTGGTGACTATCTGGAGGTAGTTGAGAATCTGGGACAAGCGGATAGCAGAAATGATTATCACCTGGAGCAGATATCAAAAATATCAGCAGCTACACATTTAAGTCAGATTGCGATATTTACCCGTTTGCTGTTGAATGGACAGATTTCTCAGACAAGTTATAATATTATTAAGGCCGACTTTGATGCGCAATTCAGGATCAGGGAGGAAGAACAGAAAAAACAAAAAGAGTTAGATAAACTCAATGGAGTCCCCCAAAGAGGCTCCGTACCCAAGCCAATCCATTCTCCTCTATTGATTTCAACTATCCAAACCGCGTTTTATGAGGGTATAATCAATGAGTACGATGTTTGTAAAACGCTGAATATTTCGCCGGAAAACCTGGAAAGATATATTCAATGAAAGTCGTGATCGATACAAATTCTCTCCTATCACTGGTTCGCTACTACCTGCCATTTGATAGAGAGGCAATACTGTATGATTTCTTCAGAAATAAGGTTCAGCAAGGCGATATAGTGATTATTGATAAAGTCTATGAGCAATGCGCTTATGTTGCGAAGGGACTTATACTGGAGAAGTTAGATTTTCTTTCCGACCCGGTGTTCAGGAAATCAGCGAAGCTTCCCTTTAACACCGAGCAGCTTTTAGCTCCTTCACCGGCTAAATTTTTGAATTTGATGGACAGTCATTTTGCTGTTGCAGTTCAAAAAAGAAAGCTGTCGGATGTTGAGTTTGAAAACCAAAAGAATGCACACATGAATGACGCAGATATAAAACAGATTATTTTGTGTCTGCATTATCTGGATCAGGGCGAGGAAGTCATCCTTGTTACCGAAGAAACCGCCGGTAGTAATGACAATAAGCTATTTAAGAAAATACCGGCGATGTGTGAGATTTTGAAAATTCCTACAATGAATCTGCCGGCATTAATGAAGGATTATGATGAACTCAGATTCAGTTTTTCCTAGAAGTATCGTAGAAACGTAGTCGGAGTTATGTGATCTATCATCATTCTGTCAATTCCAGTGCGGAGAATACTGTATTAATCTCTGCATAATTTGCGGAGATTAATACAGCCATCGTTTGTTTTACTCAACCGTTAACCATACATCAACCTCATACCTGTTATGCAGTTAATCATTTAGCATATTCGAGATGTAAGAGAATTTTGTAGATTCTCCTCCTTGGTCTGTGTCCCACAGAACCTCTGCGAAATAACACCACCAATTCCCAATGTATTATCTGGGTGAAAGTATACATTATAGACACTGTCAGTTTCACAATTTGATGTAAAATCGCTGTTTTTTCAGCCGGCAGTAGTTTGCAGATCGACAAAAAAGAGGGTTATTGTATCTGGAAAAGGATCCCTGTGAACTAAATCAAGAATAAATTATCCTATGACGGACCTGATCGGAGATATCCACGGCCACGCCGATAAACTGGAGCAGCTGCTTTTAAAACTAGGTTACAGCAAAGAAAACGGCGCCTATGCCCACCCGGAAAGAAAAGTGGTGTTTGTCGGGGATTACATTGACAGAGGCCCGCGGATAAGGGAAACTTTGGAAATAGTGAAGGCTATGACGGATAGCGGTAACGCAGTGGCGTTGATGGGCAACCACGAGTACAATGCGCTCTGTTTTCATTTCCAGGAAACCGAAGGAGGACACCTCAGACCGCATTTAATCAAAAATATCATCCAGCATTACGAAACCCTGCGTCAGTTTCAGAACCGGCAGGAGGAGTATGAAATGTACCTGGATTGGTTCAAAACCCTGCCGCTTTACTACGAGACGGATACTTTCCGCGCAGTACACGCTTGCTGGGACCAGGCAAATGTAGATTTTTTGAGGGCCAATCTGGCGGACGACCGGCTCACAGACCAGCTTATTTATCAATCCGTGAAAAAAGGATCGCCGCTGAACGAGACGGCAGAAGAGACGTTGAAAGGGAAGGAAATGAAAATGCCTGAGGGGCTTTCATTCACGGATAAGGACGGAACGGTACGTATATATATCAGGATAAAATGGTGGGAAAATCCGCAAGACGGAACCTACAGGGAAATCAGTGTGGAGTCCATCGGAAATCTACCGGATCTGCCCGTAGAAATCAACCGGCGGAACCCGGCGAATTACTATTCTACGTCAGAAAAGCCGGTTTTTTTCGGACACTACTGGCTGAAAGGTCAGCCGTCGCTTTATCGCAACAATATCTGTTGCCTGGATTACAGCGTAGCCAAAGACGGCCATCTGGCGGCCTATCGTTTCGATGACGAACAGTTGCTCGAAAACGGTAAATTTGTTTTTGTTTAAGAACGAAGTTAAAGGAGAATCAGATCCCAATGCCAGAAGTCGGAAAATATCTGCAGAATTGTTTTCTTCTGACCCTACCCGTTATGGTCTGGAATGTTCTTCTTACTGACCATCTGCCTGAGCCTTTTCAACCGCATGTATGGGACGATATTCCTGCCGTTTTGGGATCAGCGGAACAGGCTTCGCGGGTGATTATGTTATTATTTACTGTTATCATGCCTCTGCGTATTCATTCGTCAGTTCAGAAGATGGGCGTGTTTGTCTATTTGACGGGTGTGGTGGTATATTTTGCTTCATGGTCGGCTTTGATTCTGTTTCCGGACGCGCGATGGAGTACAAGTATCTTTGGCTTTATGGCGCCGGCGTATACACCCCTTCTATGGCTGATCGGCATTGCACTGATTGGAACTAATTTTTACTTCGGTTTTCGATATGCCAGGTGGTTATTTATGGTCGCTTCTTTGGTGTTTCTAGTCGCTCATAACCTTCATGCATGGTTGATTTACCAAAGGATCTACGGTTGATGAATAGCGGTCTTAGTATTAACCAGTGCTTAAAAAAGTAGCTTGTAATAAGAAAGATAGTAAAATTCCTGGATAAATGCAAGTAAATGAGGTAAATATTTTGTCACGAACTTATCTCAGTCGGATGTAAATTCGGTCGAAGTATCCGGTTCAATTCTCTCACAACCTTACCGTAATTCCCGCTGTTTCCTCCGGGAAACGGGCATTCGGATAAAGGGCGCTGTCGCTCCAGATCTTGTTTTCGTCAGACAGGTAGTTAAAATAAAATTGACTCTCCGGTCTGCTCAGACGCATGACCGCCTCGACACTGGATTTGTCAGGCAGATGATGAATGGCCCCGTTGGTTGACACCAGTATTTTCTCAGCAGCTATATGCTTCATCAGCTCCTCACTTGTACTTCGTTTGCTGCCGTGATGGGCGAGTTTCCAGGCGTTGAGCTGTAATACTTCTGTTCCTTTTGCATTAGCAAGTGCCTGGATTCCGGGCAATAGCTCAGCGGAGGGGGCATCACCCGCATAGAGGCAGGATTTGCCCTCATAAGTGCCCAGAAAGGCTATGGAGCTCATATTGGCAATGCTTTTATCCGCTCCGCCTCCAAGCAGGTCGGTGGGGATGGCGCCGTATCTTTTCTCTTTCCGCCATCTGTCTTCTATCGACTGTTTTTCTTCAATCTTATCGATCTCTTTTTTCCAGATCGTAGTCAGCTTCTGGAGCGCTTTTTTTGACGGTGTCAGCAGGGTGATCTCAAAACCGCCCGGAAGCTGAAGGACGGGTAATTTTTCGACATCTTTCACCATTACGGCTTGTCCGTCAAAAGCAGTATTGTGGGGGAGGTTATGCTTCTTGATGAGACCGCTGAGGTATTCTCCCTGAAGGGCACCCAGCGTGCTACCCATTACAGACGGATGGTTGATTTGCTCGAACCCGTTAAACCAGATTTCCTTGACCCCAATAGGCAAAGGTGACTGATTCAGCAGGGAAATGATACCATCGATATGGTCGATATCAATGTGGGTGGTAACAAGCAACTCGAGCCGTTTTAGCTTGGGAGCCACCCGCCGAAGTCCGGAGAGCATCTCCTCGTACCCATAGTAGGGACCACCATCAATGAGGATGTAACGTGGGGAACGGCTTTTGCCATATTCTATCAGGATAGCGTCACCAAAAAGTGCGGGAAGTAGGTGGATGTTGTACATGATGGTTATACTTTAATTTTCCAATCTGCATCTCCGTGAGCCAGCAGGGTGAGACCGAACATCATTCCGCGGGCTAAGAGTTGCTGTTTTAACCGGAGAATCACTTCTCCGAAGCGGATTCCCTTACCCGCCTTTTCTCTGAGTATGGAGACCAGCAGGCTCACGATTGCAGTGGCCGTTTCTCCCTTTATTTTCGTAAAGTTGGACAATACGATCGCTGCGCCTTTGCGCTGGATCAGGCTTACGGTATCAAACATATAAGCGTCTGACCTGGTGGTTTCGCAGCCGATTAAAATGACAAGGGGCAGGGGACCCTTGCTTCCGCTTTGGAGATAACGTTCGTCAAACTGAGGCTGCTCCAGGTAATCTTCGTCGGCTATTTCCAGCTTATTGATGAGTTTATCAGGATCTTCCTCGACATGTACAATCAATATCAGGGTGTCTGCCTGAGCAACAGCAATTCCCTTACGCCAATCTTCCCAGCTTTTTACTTCTACAGGAGCCTGGGAGGCGTTGGCAATCAGCTGATTCTTGAATAAGTCGTAGCTTTCAGGGACCTCTGCATTGACACGATTGGTACTGGCATACAGCGTTTTGTTTAATATGCGAAGTGTGTTTCTGTTGGTGTCCGGTTCGAACTGGAGCACAAACGCACTGTCGTTGTCCGTATTTTTTGGTAGCTGATGGCGTTCTACCACGTGACGTAACCCCCAAAAACCAAAGGGGCAAATGGTCTCATATTGTCGGTCCGTATTTTGATCCAGACATCCGCAACATTGTCCTCGTTCCAATGACACCTTTGCGTCCTTGCATAGGATGGCGTTATCAGTGGGCGGTTTGTACGTATAGGTAAAATCGAGTGGAAGATATTCTTTGAAATTACTGATGAGTTGTAACGGGCCATCAAGCGCGATTTCGTTCAGGTAGTTGGTGTGCAGAAGATAGCCCTGATTGGCGAGATTAATGAGCAGCTTTACGTTCGCTTCGTTTTCAAGATTGGTCTGGTCCTCGAACAAAGCGCCTGTTTCGAGCAGCTCTTTGAGATTCTTTACCATTCCCTGGACAGCGGTCGTAAAATGAAACCGGACGGGTTTCCCCCCCATGCCTTCCGGTAACTTCAGAAGCATTTTTTTGACCTGCCTGGTCGGAAAGAGAGAGGCTGGTGGAGTAGTTGGGTTGTTCCGACAGCTCCGAAAGATTCTGCCTAAGCATCACCACGGGCTTAAGCTCCGGTCCGGGAAGCGCTGGTGTAGCTCCCGGTCGTTTAACGGCAATCCTGTATTTTACCTGTTGCAGCAGTCTGGATCCGTAGTAGGCATAAATGTCCGCTTCAAAAAGATCCTGTACAGCGTCGGTGGAGAAATCCAGAGAGATGACATTGCTTTTCCCGAGTTTGGGAAGGACGAGGCGCTTATAAACCGGCAGAGGCGTCGTATTCAGTTGGATCGTCAGATCAATATCAATGTATTTTAACTGAGGATCTTTGAATATTTCTTCCACTTCCAATGCTTCTTCAGCAGAGGTCCAGCCTTCTTCCTGATTTCCTATGCCAATCAGCAATTGATAGGGATTCAAAGGCAACAGAAATTTCTCCACCAATAGTTGATCATCCCGGTTGTATACGGAAGCGCGTAAGTAGCGGGGTGGGGCTTTTTTCTTCTTGCCGGTTCCAGGTTTGCTTCGCTTGGGTCTTTGTGTGGTTGGCTTGATTTCGACTTGCGTTTCCGCATCATCACTGGTCGCTTGGTAACTTGGAAGTTCAATCCCGTCAATATCGCCAAACATTTCCTGTTGATCCTCGCGAATGCCGCCTGATGATTCGGGCTCAACTTCGATTCCCGCTATATTTTGAAAACCCAGGCGTCCCAGTTTTAGTCCACGTGAAGAAAGCTTGCTGCGATCTTTCACGTTATCAGATTCATAGGACCTGACAATGACGTTATCCAGCGATTCAATGGATTCATTGACGCCCTGCTTGGACAACAATTGGAACACAATAGTAGAAAGCAATCCTTCGCTGGCTATTTCATTTTTAATATAGTAAACCCCACCAGCTTTGGTTTGTCGCGCCCATTTTAGTGATAACGCGTCAAGGGTCGACCAGTCGGGATGTTTTTTTGAAAAATCTTCAGGAACCTGGACGATGATGATATCCGCCGTGACGCGTTGCTCCTTTTCGAAAGCTTCGAGCGCTTCTTTAAAGCTCTCAAATAGAAGGATATTATGATGAAAAGACTCTTTAAACTGAGCATTCCAAGCCCGGATATTACTGACCTCAGCGATTGAAGGATACTGATCATTCGGATCGAAATCGAGAAAATTGTCGCCTTGCCCTATCCCGATTTTGACAGGCCATTCCCAGGCTTTGCCCTTTGATTTGGGAATGGTTATTTTTTCTCCGCCCATAGTTTCGATGTTAGTGATCGTTTTAGAAATTTTCCATGCCTGCGGTCCGGCAAATCAGAGATTCAGAAACGTCCTTGGGTTCATACGGGCTATCTGATCAAAATCTTCTTCAGAGAGTCCGTTTCTCATTTCCGCCAGCATCTGCTTGTCCGATTTATGGTTGCGAACCACATAGAAATCTGTTCCGTATAGCACCTTCGTGCGCAGCTTGGGATTGAGCAGGGTTTGACGCAAGAGCGGTAAAATGTCAACATCTGCATGCAGGATGTAACTGATGTCTGCATAAATATTTGGATGCTGAAGCATAAGGCTGCATATCAGCGAATACCAGTCGGCATATTTCCATAATTTTTCGGGTCTGCTACGGTCGGGTTTCCCTTTGTTGTCGAGGAGAAAATCGACGCCCCTGTCCGGAGACTGAAGTACCTGATGTCCCCAGTTGTCCCGGTCTTTCTCCAGGTACCGTGACCATTCATCGTCGCCACCAAAGTGTCCGAAGCAAATTTTCAGGTGTTCAAGTCCCGAAGAGATGGTTCCGGTCGTCGCATCATAGCCGAAAATTTTCCTTATCCGGTCGTCTTTGGCACCGACCACCAGTTGGGTTAGCCACTCTCTTTTCAGAAGGCAGGCATAATTCATAGGATGTGTGAAAATTTCCTGTACGTCTACGGCTTTCATTTGTTGGAACAGCAACGGATGTAGGTATTTTTCGACCAGTGGATTGTCGTTTTGATTACCCTCATATTGTTCAAATACGGGATGAGTGTCCCATTCTTTTTTCTTTCTCCCCCGATAAAAAATGGTTCCCCGTATACAGTGTGTCATGATGGGGAGTCCATGGTCTGCGGCGTATTTCCATAAGGGAAGCAATTTTTCATCAAATGGGTAGTAACCCAGTGCAGGATATATTTTGAAGCCGCTGAAATGATGCTTTTCAATATATGTTTTGATGAAGCAAGGTTTTAAGCTGATGTTTTGTCCATCCC
>CAZAVR010000091.1:0-11542 GCA_964488435.1 uncultured Cytophagales bacterium
GTTTGCACGTAATATTCATTGCTCCAGCCATAGACGGTTATGTAATCCCCTTTTTTAGTGTGTTTTTTGACAAATTCTGCAGTTGGAGATATTTTGAGCTCCCAGGTCTTTTGGTCAGAAAGTCCTTCGGAAATCATACGGTAGAAATCTTTGTTTTTGTGAAAAGAAATCGCGGCCAGTGCAGAAAAAGTAATGCCTAATGCAACCTTCCTGTTTTTATGCGTTTGCCAGAAACGAACCATCCACCCAAGTAAAAGAAAAACCCCGGGGAACAAAAACAAAAGCATATAATGCGGAAAGTGGCGACCAGCCCGCTGTACAGCATAAGCCCCAAGATAAGTAATAGCAATCAGCCAGATACCCAGCCATTTTTGGGCAGGCGTGATCGACAGATACCCTTTTTTTGGAAAAGCACCGAACAAAAAAAGCGGGACCAACGCATAGAAAAAATAAGCAATACCATTGCTCTTTCCCCAGGTTATGATAAACCATGGGATAGCACCGCCACCATGAATAGAAGCGTAATGCAGGTTTGCGCGAACATACAGATCGATGAAGTCGTTCCATACGCCATGTGCCAGGACTGTACCCAGCACAATACCAGGTGCAGTAAAACCTCCCAGAAGAAAAATGGCGAGCCGTGCAGCGCCGATCTTACGATACCGGCTGATCATGTATATAAAGATGCCCAGTGCGGCCATTAGAGCAGGCGGAGCTCCCTGGGGTTTTCCGAAAGGCGCGAGACCCAGAAAAAAGCCGATCAGAAGCCATTTCCAAACTTTTCCTTTTTCAGTCTCCCGGGTGGTCACACCGGAAAAAATGGCCAAAGCAATACTTATGGACATACATGACCATATTTCGCTGCTTTGATGGATGAAATCATAAGCTTGTACAAGGGCAAGAAAAATCCAGACGGGAATCATGGCGACCAGTGCATTGGCACGGCCAAACCAGTTTCGCATGCTCACATAAAGCGCCATACATATAATGGCCTGTATAACCAGCAGAATGATGTGCGACGTCAGAAAGTCCAGTTTAAACCCGAGCCAGTAAGGAACAAAGAAAATGTATGCATTGAGTGGCCCGTTGGTCGTAAAATCAAGACTACCCCATGGTACAGGGGACTGGATAATTGTAAGTGCATGCGCCAGCGTCTGCGCCTCGTCTTCGTTCGTAACGGAATTAAATAGTGTAGCGGGTATCCTCGCCAAAACGACCAGTAGTATCAGGATGGCGTTCCACCAGAAAGGAATGGGTTTTCCGTCGGCCCATGACCAGATCATCTTCCCGGAAATTAAAAGAATGCCTGCGAGAAAGGGTATGATAAAGAGTCCAGGGGTTTGCGTCACCCAATTCAACATGTTTAAATACAATGCTAACTCTTCCGATAATGCTCTTCTTATTAAATGTACTGCTCCGCCCTTACCTGTTACAGAAAAAGCAAGGGCGAGGCAGAAGAATGACGGTAATCAGAGGGAATTGATCCATCCGGCTATTTTGATAATATCTTCCTTAGCCACGTGCCCCAGGGGAGCCATCGGCGGATAATCCGGCCAATGTTCAGGTTTAGGATTATGAACCAGCTCGACGATTTGCTCGGCAGTATATTTCTTCTTGGCAATTTCCGAAAATGGAGGTCCTACTACACGTTCGTCCGTTTTATGACAAACCGAACAGGTATTTTTTTCCAGCAAGGCGGCTATCTCAGCGGATGGTTCTTTTGAAGCTGTCGGCGCCGCCGGAGTGGAAACTTCAGGCGCGGCCGATGCGACGGCAGCCTGTGTTGTTTTTTGTTCTACCCTCGTTACCGAATCTTTTTCGTAGGCCGCCTGTTCTCGCGTCTCACGATCTTTCCCATAGTATTTGTCGTAGGCCTCATTGGTTTCTTTTGAAGAGCATCCCGCTAGTACCGCTGCAAATGCAAATACAGCCATAGCAACAAGTTTCTTTTTAAATAACATTTTTACAGCAATTAATAAAGTTAACAATCAGGAGATCAAAAATATTTATCATGGCCTCTCTGAAAATATGGATGAGCGAACAGGCATCAAATTTATCTTCGGAGAACCATTCTGCCACGAACTTACTAAAAAAAGAATGCAGACACCAGCTACGGACGATTATTTGTAAGGATTCAAAAATCGGTTTCTGTACAAGGCTTAATTTTATTCCGGCACTTTTTTTTGAAAAGCTTTTCTTTTGTAAAATGAAATGTTACCTTTGCAGTCCGAATTTGAAAAAGAAATAAAGCAATGGCTAAGAAAGGCAATAGGATTCAGGTGATCCTGGAATGCACAGAACAGAAGGAGTCAGGAGTTCCGGGAATGTCACGGTACGTTTCTACCAAGAACCGCAAAAACACGCCGGGCAGGATTGAATTAAAGAAATTTAATTCTTTTTTACGGAAAGTTACTGTCCATAAGGAAATCAAGTAAATCAGAGGAATTTAATCTTATACAGCAATGGCAAAGAAAGTAGTAGCTACCCTGAAGAAAGAAGGGGGTAAATCGTTTGCTAAGGTAATTAAGGCGGTGAAATCGCCTAAAACGGGCGCCTATACCTTCAGAGAGGAAATGGTTCCTGTGGATGGTGTTCAGGACGCTTTGAAAAGCTGATCGCACTTTATCTTACCCATTTTGCAAAGATCTTAAGTCCCTGATGGGACTTTTTTTGTTTACATTTGAGGAAAAGCGCGATTTTTTGTGGTAAATGTGGCATCACCGCCGTATTTTGGGGCGCGCTTTTCACTTTCATATTCACACAAAACTTTCTACCTATCGCCGGTCAACATGGGAATTTTTGATTTTTTCTCGAAGAATAAAAAAGAATCGCTCGATAAAGGGCTTGAAAAAACCAAGGAGAGTTTTTTGGGGAAATTGTCCCGGGCAATTGTCGGCAAAACAACTGTAGATGAAGACGTACTTGATGAGCTGGAGGAAATACTGATCAGTTCTGACGTAGGCGTTGAAACTACCGTAAAAATTATCCGGAGAATAGAGGCCAGGGTAGCAGCAGATAAATATACAGGTGCGGAGGAGCTCGATCAGATTCTGAAGGAAGAGGTGGCGGCACTGCTTACCGAAACCGGGTATACTGCCGGTAATAATTTTGAGACGGATCATTTGCCTAAGCCCTATGTGATGATGGTGGTAGGAGTGAACGGTGCCGGTAAAACAACAACTATCGGAAAGCTTGCCCATCAGTTTCAGCAGCGGGGACGTAAGGTTGTACTGGGTGCTGCCGATACTTTTCGTGCTGCTGCGGTTGATCAGCTTAAAACCTGGGGAGAGCGTGTCAATGTACCTGTGATCGAGCACGGGATGAATACTGATCCTTCTGCTGTTGCATACGATGCACTGAAAAAAGGAGTGGAAATAGGTGCGGATGTTATCATTATAGATACGGCAGGACGGCTCCATACCAAAGTCAATCTGATGAATGAACTCACCAAGATCAGGCGGGTGATGCAGAAGGTTTTGCCTGACGCTCCGCACGAAGTGCTTCTTGTTTTAGACGGGAGTACAGGACAGAATGCCGTTATTCAGGCGCGTGAGTTTACGAAAGCAACAGATGTTACCGCTCTGGCTATCACTAAGCTTGACGGTACGGCGAAAGGAGGCGTAGTGATAGGCATATCTGATGAATTCCATATTCCCGTAAAATATATTGGTGTGGGAGAGAAAATGGATGATTTGCAGGTTTTTGATCGGATCGAGTTTGTAGATTCTTTGTTCAAGAAGTAAAAATACCAGGCCTTTTCCGGGTCGGTTCAAAAACTACTGCGGGTTTGGGCGGTCCGCCGCTCATGGTCCGCCACTACCGCGATCCTTTCAGGAAATTTCCCTCGACGCACATTGGAACAATGTCACTGTCACACAGAGCGCGTAGCAGTCGAGGCAAGGTTTTTTATGACGTAAGTGTGTGTTAATGAAGGTGTTAGTGTCCTTCGACAAGCTCAGGATGACATGACAGGCTCAGGATGACACTTCACTTGGAGTCATGTCGACCGTAGCGGAGACATCTCCTACGGATACGGAACCGTGACAGTGTGATTTAGGATCCTTCGACAAACCCGGGAGGACATTCAGGATGACACTTTTCAAAAGAAACGACTTCTAACCCAGCGCCCCATCCATAAAAGTTACACATTTTTTTCGAGATTACCAAATTTTGCATCGTAAATCGGTGCTAATGCCTGTCGCTTTCTCGCCGGAACGTCGTTTGAGGTAGAGCCGAAATTTTGTCGGATTCGGATCTCTTTATGGATCAAGACCAAATATTGTGGAGTGCCCTGGATTAATTATATACTTTTTTGTGTGATGAAGCTAAATAAAATGGCTGGCACCGCGCCGGGTTCGACTCCGCTCACACTTTGTGACCACCTCATAGCAAAAGAATCCTGAAGGGATTCAATATTTATAGAAAAAACAGGTTTGCAGGGAAACATGCGACCCCAACGGGGTCGAACCTTATTTCATTCATTTGCTGCTATAGACATTTGAACCCTTCAGGTTCAGATACACAGCCATTCGTGTCCCCGCGCTAGCCCCCACGCCATCATGGGTTTACACCCGGGTAAATCCGTGGATTCGCGCAATGCCGTGGCTGAATCTCGCAGGTAGAGCGGAGGCGACCCCGGCGACACGGGATATTTGAGGTCCGGACGTACTCACCATAAGCGTCATTCCGAAGGAGCTTTGCGACTAGCCGTCCGCGACTGGCCGTCCGCGACTGGCCGTCCGCGACCTGAGGGGCTTCTGGTTTGTACGGTAATTCGGGGAGATATCTCCTTTCGTCGACATGACGCGTGTTTTGCTGACATGGTGCGTGAGTTTGGGTATTGATCCTTCGAATGGCCTACCGCACAACTTTTAAGCTTGATCCATAAATCCTATGCCCTCCACAAGTTTTGGTCTTGATCCCTCTTTATACTAAAGTTAGGAGAATCCGCAGGAATTAAGCCTTATCCGCTTATTTGACTGATCTCCACATGGGGTGCAAATAAAACCCCCTTTCTCCATCACTTTGGGAAAGGGGGTTTTATTAACTAAATCAAACATATCATAAGGATAACGTCCACATTTTAGTTTTCATTTGATTTTCCTTTCTCTTTTTTTGATTTATCGACTCTGCGTATAACTTCATCTCCGTCATTAAGTTTTTTGGAAACTATAAGGAACGGCCCCGAAATGATTTCTTCTCCTTCGCGCAGACCTGATAGAATCTCAATGTTTTCGAAATCACGGATTCCTGTTTTCACCGCTCTGGCTACGGCTTTACCGTTGCTGTTTACAAATACAATTTCTTTTATTTTCGCGCCCTTGCCTTGTTTTTCCTCTGCTGCGGCCGGTCTTCCTGCTTCCGGTGTTTTTGGATCAGGGTCTGGCTTATTGTCGCGGGTGGTCACTGCCGAAGCAGGTACGGAAAGGACTCCGTTCTTCTGTTCGGTAATGATGTCAACGGAGGCTGTCATACCCGGCTTGAAGGGATAGGTTTTTTTTGCCCGGTGGAGCATGAGGTCACTGAATGACTCATTCAGAATCTTTATTTTTACTTCGAATTCAGTTACGGCATCTGCTGAGGCGCTCGTTGACGTACTCGCAAGGCCATTTGCAGTGTTGGATATTTCTCTTACCACACCTTTGAAGGTACGGCCTGCAGAGCTGTAAGCATCTACGTCAATGATAGTGGTGTCCCCGATATTTACTCTCACAATGTCGTTTTCGTTGACATTCACACGAACTTCCATATTATTGAGGTTGGCTATGCGGAGTAATTCTGTACCCGCCATCTGACTCGTCCCTACTACCCTTTCGCCTTGTTCAACATTAAGAAGGGAAACAATTCCACTTACAGGCGCAAAAATGGTCGTTTTGCGGAGATTTTCAGATGCGTCGCTAAGATTCGCCTGAGAGCTTTGCACGTTAAACCTGGAGGCCTCTATATTGGATTTGGCGGATTCGATCTCCTGCTGAGCTACCGAATAGTCAGCCTTGATCTGCTCGAACTCGGAAGCTGGGATCACCTTCTCGTCGAATAGCTTTTTATTCCTGTCGAAAGTGGCCCTGGCTCTGATGAAACGTGCTTCTGCCTGAGCCAGCACAGATTTGGATTGCTCCAGCGCGGCTTTACTGTTATTAAGAGAAGCGAGGGCTCTTTCGCGTTGAGAAATATAGTTATCGGGCCGGATTTTGATAAGCAGCTGTCCTTTCACTACAGAGTCGCCTTCCTGCACATGAAGCTCTATAATTTCCCCGGATACATCCGGACTTATTTTTACCTCTACTTCAGGACGAACTTTTCCTGAAGCGTTGACCTGCTCGCGAATGTCTTTTTTGGTAGCCCGGACAAATTCCACTTCCTGAGGTTTAGGCTTTCCTATCCAGCCCTGTTTTTTGGCAATGAACAGGCCTGTGGTCACCAGGATGATTACTCCGGATAATATCCACCAGATTCGGTTAGAAGATTTTCTTGCCATCGTTTTATCGCTTCAATATTGTTTCAAAAATCAGAGAAATGGTCAGTCGTTAGTTAAAGGACGACCCATATAAAAGTCCAGTATCTTCGTCCTGAAGAGGTAATCATATTTGGTTTGCACCAGATTGGCGCGGGCCTTGTCCAGGTTTACTTTTGCTATATTGTAATCAGTAGCGTTAAGTGCCCCGTAGTTGAAGCGGCTTTCTGCCATCCTGTGCGCCTCCTGTAATGCCCGCACCTGGTTGGCTGTTGCCGTATAGCGCTTGGCGGAGTTGCTCATATCAATATAAGCCTGCTCTACGCTTTGGCGGATTTGAAGTTTTACGATGTCACTGTTTGTCTCGGAGTTCAACTTCTGAATTTTCGCGCCCTCGATCTGGTATTTAGCCTGAAACGCATTAAATATCGGGATCCGAAGGTTGAGGCTTACCGACGTATTTCTGTTAAAATCCAGTTGGTTGAAATAGCCGAAATGTGTGAGTGTACCACTTGGAACCACTACATTCCGATATACTTTTACGTTCTGATTGTCGATGGTGATAAAGTCACCAGTTTCGGAAAGGACTTGTGTCGGTGCTCCTCCGTCGGATAAAAAGCGATTTCGCGGTGCAGCACTGGAATAATTAGACCCTATGCCGCCGCTCAGGTTCAGGGTAGGCATTCGAAGTCCTCTGGCAATATCAATGCCTCTGTCGGCTGCTTTTATACGCAGGTCAGCTGCTTTCATTTGAGGCAGCGCGTTCACGGCAGTATTGTAAATTTCCTGTACGCTTGCATCATAGGCCCTCAGTGCCGGATCGGCTACGGGATAGGGGACAAGCCGAAGCTTGCCGCTGTCCGTGACATTCATAAGCTGTTTCAGATTGAGATGCGCTGTTTCAAGATTGTTCTCGGCATTTACCAGCGCGAGTTCGTCGTTGGCAAGCTGTGCTTTCATATCGAGCAGATTTCCCTCGGCCGATGAACCGGCTTCCACAAGTTTAGAGGTTCGCTCAACCTGAAACTGGCTTGCTGCTACCTGACTTTTAGCTACTTCCGTGAGCTCCTGTGTATTCAGAACCTGCAGGTAAGCGAGTGCGACGTTCAACATGATATCGTTCCGTCGCGCCTCAAGATCTTTTTGAGCGGCTTCGGTATTCAGACTGTTTTGACTGATCGTGTTTTTCAACTGATGACCATTATAAACATTCATGCCCATTCCCAGGTTGAAATTATTAAAGCTGATGCTTTGTTGGATAAACTGGTTGGTATAGGGGTCAATGCTTCTACCAAAATTGAAACCCTGAGAAGCGCTGAAGCTCAGACTCGGCCAGCGTTGCCATTTGGATTGATCCAGCTGATTGGTCGACAAAAGCACCTGAAGCCCGGCTTGCTTTATCTGCGGGTTATTTTTCAAAGCGATGCCTATAGCCTTTTCAAGGTCGATCGGCTCCGACGGGGCAGGGTTTTGAGCGAAGCCGGCTACCGCGCTGCTTAAAAGGCAGATGGTCATTATTGTCCGGATTCCAGCAGAGACGCGAAGTGCAGCGTACTTCATTGAAAATGAATTTAAGGGCAAACCTGAGCTTACGGTTGGTAATGAATGCTTATTTTCGAATCAATATTAAATATACTTGCAGAGAAAATGGCTCCGTTTGGGACGGGCGGTCGATTACGAGATTAAAAGGATGTTTTTGACGGATTAATTGCTGACGTACTGCCCTAGTTTTTGTAGAAAATCCATTTGGCCAGCTCCTTATAGGTAACTTTTTTTCCGTACATGAGAATACCCACCCGGTAGATCTTCGATGCGAGCCAGGTGGTGCCCACAAAGCCCGCGACGAGGAGGGTCATCGAAAGGATAAGCTGCCAGACAGGCACACCGAACGGAATACGTACCATCATTATAATAGGAGAGGTAAGCGGTATAACAGAGGTCCAGAAGGCCATAGGGCCATCCGGGTCACGGATAACAAATTGAGCAAAAATGAAGGAGAAAACCACCGGTAGGGTAATAGGCAGCATAAACTGCTGCGTATCGGCATCGTTATCCACTGCGGCACCTACTGCGCCGAAAAGTGCGCTGTACAAGAGGTAGCCGCCGAGATAGTAGAAAATGAAACATCCGATAATCAATGGAAGGTTGAGATTCCTGAGAGATTCAATGATTTCCAGTGCCGGGTTTTCAATATTTGGAGCGACTTGCCCGGCAGAGGGCATAGACTGCTCGATTTTACTTAGTTCTGTTTTTTTCAAAGGCAGTTGTCCTCTCAGAAAGAGTCCGGTTGCGGAGATCATGATGAGCGTGAGCATGATCCACAGGAAAAATTGCGTGAGTCCCACCAGGCCAACACCCAGTATCTTACCCATCATCAGCTGAAACGGCTTTACAGAAGAGATAATTACCTCGACAATCCTGCTTGTTTTCTCCTCGGTAACACCACGCATCACCTGCGTGCCATACAGAAATATGGACATATAAGTAATGAAGGCCAGTATGCCGCCGATGATGGTCGCAGCTCCGGAGCTGCTGCTTTTTTCTCCTTCGTCGCTCAGGCTATAGCTTTTGGATTTTACATTGACGCGTGCGTCTTCGAGTATTTTATGGGTTATGCCGGCAGCTTCCAGCTTAATATCTTCAATCTGTTTTTCAACCACAGCTTCTATATTTGATTGAAGCTCCAGGCTTACATTTTTCTGAGCATAAATTCTCAGAGAGCGCGGATTCGATAGAATATCGGCCGGAATATAAACCAGGGCGTTGTGCGGACCGGCCTTCAAGGCAGTTTTGGCAGAATCGAGGGTCAGGGAGGTGTAGTGGAATCGGAGAGATTCACTGTTTTCAAATTTGTTTCGGAATAGCCCGCTTTCGTCGAGTATTTCGATGGATTTGGTATCTACCGTGCCTACAGCTACCCAAATAGCAGCGGCATAAAATCCCACGATAAGCAGTGGCGTGAGCACGGTCATGATGATGAACGATTTCTTTTTTACACGTACCATGTACTCTCTCCGGAGTACCAAAAGGATATTTCTCATAAAAATTAGTTGCGTGCAGAGTAAAAAACTTCTGCGGGTTTGTTCTGCGGAGGCTTAGTTACCCTACTACCGTGCCGAGTTCAACGGCTGCCTGCATGGCAATGTTTTTCAGACGAAGATATTCCAATTGTATATTGTGAATTTCATCATCGCTTTTAGCGCTTTTCATCCGGTCAAGACAGGCTTTCATCTTTTCCTCAAGGTAGGCCTTTTTTAGTCGCAGGATGAATTTAAAGCAGCTTTTGTCCAGAAGATCCATTTCTGACGGAATGTAGATTTCAAACTTATCGTGCCACAGGTTACTGACTTCGTATTTGGACGTGGTCCATCCTATGGTCAGATCCCGGACTATGGGATCTGCATGTTCCAGGAAGTGATTGATCTCCGGGATGCGGTCTTCGGCAAAACCGGACCGGAAAACGTGCAGCAGCTGGTTAAACATCTCGTCGGAGAAGTCAATCTCTTCAATCTGTCCCAATACGTATTTGCATACCGTGTAGTCCGGCTCCAGTTCCACACTGCCAAAAAGTACCAATAGTCTTATAAATGATTCCTCCTGGTAATAAAGACGGCTCTTTCCTGGCTTTGGAGACGCTTTTACCTGAGAAGGGGTATCTTCCGGTCCAAAAAAATCAGGTGGAGGGTGGATATCATCCGGCGAATCGGGGAGGTGCCTGTCGGAATCTCTGGGTTTCCGGTTGCGCAACTGCCTGATAATTTTGTTGCCTTCAGAAATCAGGATTTGTTCTTCAACTTTTAAAAGATCAGCGGATCTTCTGAAGAAGATTTGCCTTTTGATGGCATCGGGTATTTTAACAATACTCTCTACTACATCTACGATCACCTGTGCTCTTTTGAAAGGATCGTCCCCCGCTTCAGCGAGAAGTGTCTCCGCTTTGAAGGTGATGAAATCGCGGGTTTGGGTTTTCAGGTGGTTCTGAAAAGCTTCCCCCCCGATTTTGCGCAGGTAGCTGTCGGGGTCATCGTTGTCCGGAAAGGTGACCACGCTTACGTTCAATCCCTCTTCAAGTACAATATCTAATCCACGGAGGGCGGCTTTTATCCCGGCTGGATCACCGTCGTAAAGAATGGTGATATTCTGGGTGAAACGCCCGATGAGCCGGATTTGCTCTACGGTGAGGGAGGTGCCTGACGATGCAGCCACGTTTTCAATACCTGCCTGATGCAAGGAAAGGACGTCGGTGTAACCTTCTACAAGGTAGCAAATGTCATGGTGCCTGATGGAGGCCTTTGCCTGAGAAATGCCGTACAGCACTTCACTCTTATAGTACACTTCCGTTTCCGGGGAGTTGATATACTTTGGACTTTTTTTGTCGGTTTTGAGGGTTCGTGCCCCAAAAGCGATTACTTTTCCCGCAATACTGTGGATGGGAAAAATAACCCTTCCCCTGAAGCGGTCATAACCTTCCGATGTGGAATCATCCTTTTTTATGGTGAGGCCCGATTTTTCCAGCACTTCGCCGCTAAAGCCCTTCGATCTGGCGGCATGTGTCAAGGTATCCCATTTATCAGGGCTGTAACCCAGCTCGAATTTTTTTATAGTGGCATCATTGAAACCCCTCTCTTTGAAATAGCTCAGTCCTATGGATTTTCCTTCCTGGGTGGAGATCAGCTGATCGCGGTAGAAGTCTTTGGCGAAATTGAGCATGATGAAGAGGCTTTCTCTCTCGTTCTGCCGCAACATCTGCTCGTCAGTACCCTGCTCTTCCTGAAGTTCAATGCCGTATTTCTGGCCAAGGTGTCTCATGGCTTCTCCATACCCGACTCCATCTACATCCATTATAAACTTGATGGAATCACCGGCTGCGCCGCAACCGAAGCATTTGTAGATCTGTCGTGCCGGATTTACGCTGAAAGAGGGGGTTTTCTCGTTATGAAAAGGGCAGCAGGCCTGGTAGTTCGCCCCGCGTTTTTTCAAAGAAACATAATCTCCGATTACCTCGACGATATCCGTAGCTTGTTTGATACGATCAATGGTTTCCGGAGTAAGGCGCATAATGTAATTGAATTGCTTTTTTTGGCGAGT
>CAZAVR010000092.1:0-11502 GCA_964488435.1 uncultured Cytophagales bacterium
AAAAGCGAAAATTTCATAAAGTGATGGTTTATTGTTCTGGATCATGCGTATATAACCCACGATATTGGCACCCTCGGGAGCAGACCATGAGGCCTCGATGGGACCTCCGTTGAACTCGCCTTTCCAATGGCCCTCAATATGGGCAACCACCGACAAGTCGGCAGGAGACTGTGCCATGGTAAACTGAGCTGTTGCGCAGATGACCAGGGCGCTAACTAAAGTGTTTTTAAATAGTTTCATTGCTATGATCGAAATTTTTGGAAATATACGCAGAAATTTCATCCGTTTGTTTTAACGCCTCCCAACCATAGACCGGAGACAGTTGCGCTGTTTTGCTATTTTCTAATGAAAAATCTTCTGGAGGATGAAGAACCGTCTTTCTTGTTCAGCTTTATAAGATATTCTCCCGACGGAAGAGATTTGATGCTTATCCGCTCCTTGAAACCGTTGTGTTTTGAAAGCACAAGATGTCCGCTCAGATGGAAAATCTGAATATTGTTGAGTTTATTGGTATAGTCAGCAGGAAGATACAGATAGTCGGATGCAGGATTAGGATACACGAACGTCCCTGCACCGTATCTCTCAGCCGTTATGATTTTGCTATAGGCAAAGGACCCGTCTGCGTCTATCATTTTAAGGCGAAAGTAGTAGGTCTGGTTTACTTCTGCTTCAAAAAATACAGCGCTGTAGTGATTGGAGCCGATTTTATCATTGCCTTTGGTCGGAGCTGATGAGAAGGATCTGAATTGCAGATTCTCAGTCGCTACTTCAACCTCTATGCGGTCTGTGTTTATTTCCTGACTTGTCGACCAGCGCAAAGCAATATGATTTTCTAAGGCGTCGGCCTTGAAAGACACCAGGTTTAAAGGCAAAGGAGTCACGGGTTGACTGCTGCTCAGTACATTGTCCGAGCTGGCCTCGGCAGTGACCCAAAGGCTTGAAGAGCTGCCGGCGCCGTTCACGGAATAAAGCCTTTGGGTCGTGTTTGAGGTTTGTTTTTTCCATTCTGTTCCGTCCCAAAACAGGATAATGCCTAAATCTCCAACGGCCCAGATGTTGTTTTTGTCTTCGCCCCAGATGCTGAAAAGCATGGGCAATAGTTCGCCAGAGGGGGTGACATCCGACCAGGTAGTACCGTTGAAGCGATAGATCTTTCCGCCCGTTTTGGCAGCATCACCTCCAACCGCCCAAACATCAGAAGCCGATGCTCCCCAGATGGACCTGACTACGTTGATTCCGGAAGTTTGCGCTGCCCAAGACGACGACCCTATATTCCATTTGTAAATAATACCCGTATTGTCACCGCCTGTGGCTCCCACGACCCATATATTGGATGCGTCCAGCCCCCAAATGGTTTGTCCTGAGAATGCAGCGTCAAGTCCGGCAGACTGCATGGCCCAGCTGGAGCCATTGTATTTCAACACCCTTCCCGAGCCACCGGTAACGAAGACGTTGTTTTCCGAGGTACCCCAGACACTTCTGGCAGTTCCGCTACCCCAGGCTGTGACGGCGGCAGATACGATTGACCAGCTGGTGCCATTATACTGAGCAATCTGTTGACCGGTCGAGCCGCCCACGGAATATATATTGGTGTTACTGGTTCCCCATAGTCCATAGCGCTGGCCGGTGATCGTACCCACCGACTGGTTGGTCCAGGAGGTGCCGTTCCATTTTTGAATAACGCCGCTATTCCCGGAGATCCAGACATTCTGGGCGTCAGTGCCCCATACTTTCCATACTGATTGATTGGTAGGACTGGATTTCGTCCAGGTTTGTGCTTTTAAATGTGCTTGAGAAAAAAATAAGGTGGTGGCAATCAAAGCAAACGTAGAAAATCTTCTTTTCATTTTACTGTTCAATGAGTTATTTAGATGGTTTTGATTTCGGGACAAGTCCATATATCCCGGGCACGAAGGTAGAGAATGTCGAAAGAAAGGGAGATTAGAAGTTCATTAAATTTTTGATCTCTGTTTTGCAGTGAAAACGTATAATACAGATCGTTAAGGCTGTTTTTCTAGTCGGCCGCAATTGGGTGATCCAAGGAATCGAATCGTAAAACGGTTGAGGACAGCGGTTTCAGATTTATGAGTAGGATCATATACCTACTCTCCTCGCATGCTGTTTGATTACAGCAAATACACGAAAAATAATCAGACAAAATAGCAAAGCGCCGCCTTAAAAGGGGTTTTTAAAATCCTGGTTTTTAAGAAAAGTTTCGTCTGTCAGGGTGTGAAGAAAGGCGATGATATGCGTTTTTTCCTGGTCAGTTATTTGAATTCCAGGACGGATATCTTCTTTGGGGCTGAGCACAGGCGCCAGAGAGGGCGATATCTGTACCTTATAACGGTAGTGATCAATTACTTCCTCAAGCGACGAAAACCGGCCGTCGTGCATGTAGGGAGCTGTTATGGCTATGTTCCGGAGAGTGGGGGTGCGGTAGGCTCCTATGTCTTTCGGGTCCCGCGAAACCCTGTACCTCCCCAGGTATATTTCGTCGTGTGACAGATCGGAAAAGTCGGCATCCAGTCCGTTGTTATGGTAGAGGTTGTCCGTAAACAGATCTGTCGCGTGACATCCCTGGCATTTCTGGCGAACCAGCAAAAGACCCTTTTGCTCTGATTCGGTGAGAAAGCCACCCCGCTCATTTCTTTTATATTTATCATATTTACTGTCGGCCGAGATCAGGGTACGTTGGAATTGGGCGAGCGCTTTTACAATATTGGCGGCGCTGACCTTACCGGAAAAGGCCTCGTTGAATAGCCTGGGGTAATTATTGTCTGCTTCCAGTTCCCGGACAAGCTCAATAAGGTCCTGGTTCATTTCATCGTGCGCTGTGAGCGGTCCGAAAGCCTGAGATTCGAGGTTGGTGGAGCCGCCATCCCAGAAGAGTCCCTGGTTCGACCAGGCGAGGTTAATCAGCGCAGGGGAATGCCGAAGTAACCGGGTATTGAATGCGCCTGAGGTGGAGAGCGCTACCCCGTCACTAAAAGCCAATTCCGGGCGATGGCAGGTGGCACAGGAAATCTTATTATTGCCGGATAGTCTTGTATCGTGAAACAGAAGTTTTCCCAGGGAGACGCCTTTGATCGTCTGCGGGTTATCCGTGTCATACACCGGCACAGGGAAATTATCCGGAACCCTGAGGGAATAAGCCTCGGGTTCCGGATCGATTGTCCCGGAAGGTGTACAGGCACTCAGCAACAGAAGGGTTGCGAGGAAAGTAATGTATTTCCGGGGTGTAAGCATTTTCTTAATTATTTAGCTGAAACCACTGTTATCGCTTTGGTATAGTTTGTGGTCAGTTGTGTCATTGCGGAAGCCTGACCAGCACCAATGGTGGGGGTTGCAACGAGGTCTATACCTTTCAGTATTTCAGCAATGTCCACTTTGAGGTTGACGGCTGCCACGGCACCTGCTTTTGCATTTACTGTGTTAGGCAGTGTCAGTTCAACAGCTTTGTAATTGGTATTGAGACCCGTTTCGGCTTTGATGGCCTTTGCGGATCCGCTGTTCGTCATTGTACCGCTCAGCGCCGTAAATATATAGCTCGTATGCCACATCCAGGAGATGTTTGTCATCCCGTTTAACTGGGAAAGCTCTCCGGCCTGCAGACTCAGGTTGTCGTTGTATTTTGAATCAACGCCTATGTAGAACTTAATGGTTTTATAATCTCCGGCTGGTACATTGGGGATGCTCACCTCCTCCCTTTTTTTTGCAGGATAGGTAAATGCCCCATCCTGAACGGAAACAGGAGATGTTTCTTCGACCAGGTAGTAACTGTTCGGTATTTTCACCTCCTGTCCTTTGGTATCTACCAGGCTGACATTGCTGACCCAGTATCGGAGTGAGCTGAACTTGAAGCTTTGAGTGCCAATGGTGTAATCGGTGTTCAGTGCGAAATCAGCATCTTTGACGCGCGCGTCAAAAGTCAGGTTCAGCTGTCCGGGTTCTTTTGTGGCTTCAATAGCGTTGTCTTTGCAACCGGATAGCGATATTACAGCGGCTAAAGCGGAAAAAAATAATTTTTTCATAATTTTTTTATTTACTTGGTTATAAATTATTGTTTAAGAAACTCTTTTGTTTCATGGATACCCAACTCGATACTTTTCTTTACATCAGTTATGGCAGTTTGCAGGTGGCCCACGTATTTTTCTACTTCTGCGTCTGATAATTTTTCAAGTGAATCCGGTTTGTATTGATGCATCCAAGTCATCATGGCATCGTCTGCTTCCCCCAACCGTTCAAGCAACTGCTCCGCCTTTTGTCTATGTTGACGGAGCTCCGTGGTTTCTTTGAGTGAGAGAAGGCTGTCTGTCCTTTTTATTTCCAGATTTAACCTGTTGGATAGGTTAACTATCTCGGACATTCTCGGCATGATGCTGTCATGAATAGCCATTAAACTGGCTGTGCGAGGGTCTGTAGCGTGGTGATCATGCAATGCATGAGACGCACTCCCTGCTTCTCCGTGATCCTTTTGTTTTTCATTTTTACCACAAGCGACGGACAGGATCGTCAATGCCGCCACCAGATATAGCGTTTTCATTGTTTTCATTTCTTTGGAGACTTCGCTTTTTCTTTGCTAAGTGAAACGATCCAGTTGGCTATTTTTAAAGCATCTTTTTGCGGAACATGTTTCATGGGAGTCATCGGCGGATACCCTGGCCAGTTTTCCGGTTTTGGTGTGTAGATAAGTTCTACTATTTGTTCCGGTTTGTAGTTCTTTTTGGCCACATCCTGATAAGCGGGACCCACTACCCGCTGATCGACTTTATGGCAGGCAAAGCAGGTATGCGCCTGAAGCAGTTTTCCAATATCCTCCGGAGGGGATGTGGTCTGTGTCTGCGCCCAACCGCTCAAGCTTAAGGCTATCAAAAGACTGGCGGTTAGAAGAAATCTGTTTTTCATTTGTTTCTTGTTTTGAATATTAAGTAGTCATGCACGTTTCAGGGCTCCGGTGGAGCACTGGGAACAAGCCTTTCATCGTCAAAAATATGCCGGAAGCTAAGCAAAGCACGTTTGTCAGTTTCGGTCAGGAATCAAATGCTAAACACCATCTCCGGTGGTTGAAAAATTTCATATATAATCAATCGTTCGTGGGGAAATCCCCCGTCCGGCATCTTTTCCGATTCCAAAGTATACCATAGAGGGCCATCGAGCCTGATGCAAATGTTTTTATATACGAAAACCGGAATAAAGCAGGAACGGGTCAGTTTTTCTGCGTTGTTCTGCCGGTCGTTTTCGTATCGTTGTTTGAGTTTTTTAGCCAGAAAGCATTTTCCGTTGCAGCCGAGTTGCGGTTTCTTTTTATTCACGCACAAGGTTCTGCTGATTTCCTCCCGGTTGATCATAAAATGTATGACCGAAAACCACGGGGTCAGCACCGGCGTCAGCATAGCGGCAAGCAGAAAGTACGTGATCAGTTTTTTGATCATAATACGACGCGTGTCCCTCAGGCATGCGTGAGGGAACAAAAAGAAACTACTTTAGTTTGAAACACATTCGGGAGCAGTCGTGACCCGGAGTTCTTCCCGATAACTTCTGACAGGCATGTGCTAAGTATACTTTAGAAGATCAGCGGATACTAACCTGATGGATAGCAAATGCAAGCCTTTAAAGCCATAAAATGATTTTTGGGCCTGTAAAGCTTCGGAAAGAGAAAAAAGGGAATAGGTCAGACGATGGGCGGCTGAAAAACACCAGAAGTAAGCAGACGTCCTTTCAGGGTGGAAGAATAAGGCGACTGATCGGACTGAAGAAGATAAAACGCTGGTGCTATTGGCACTTCGTGTCCAGCGGAAACAGGTTCAGCGAGCATTTCGTAGAGCTGGAAAACGAAATTACGCTCTGCATTCTGCTGCTCGGATTCGCGGGCTTCGGCGATGCGTTTAGAGAGGTAGCATTTCCCGTTACAATTAAGCTTAGGCTTGTCCCGGTTTACGCATAAATACTTTACTATATACTCACGACGAAGCTCGAAGTCCAGATATATAAAAGGAACCACGCCTGCTTTGATAAGCAGCAACCCGAGAAAAAAAAATGCGAGAATACGTGTCTTCACTCTTATACACCTCGTTTTTATTGAAACAAATCCACAGCGAGGTCAGTGCAAAGATAGTACCGGCTGTCCAGAGAAACAAAAAAGCTTTCAGATAACTGCATAAAACCGTGCATAGTCCGATCGAATAAGGTAGGATTTGTGGATGGAGTCCGGCGAAAGTTATGCTCATGGACAGTTCCAGACCAGCCCTAATGATCGTCGGTTAAGTGAAGGATTTACCTTATAAAATTTGTCATGGTGACGGTTTGTAAGTATTTTTACCGGATTTAAGTATTATGATGCGCACACCTGATCATATCCCGTTTATTAATTCCATCTGTCCTTTAATAACCAATTTAAAATAATCACATGAAAAATCATTTTATCCATTTAGTAAGCTGCATTTGCTTGTTTTTCGCGCTGGTTTCCTGCCAGTCCAATAAAAAGGAGGAAGACAAAAAGCCCAATATCGTTTTTCTTATCAGCGAGGATCCTTTGAATTACAAGGCGACGCAGACCATTCCTCCCTTTGCGGAACAACTTCAGAAGGAAGGGAATTACAATACCAAAGTTTTGGTGGGAGAGGGAGATAAGCTTGAAGCACATCATTTTCCCGGCTTGGAAGCCTTGGAGGATGCTGATCTGCTAGTAGTGTTTTGCCGGCGACTGGCTTTGAAGCCTGAGCAAATGGCTGCTATCAAAGGTTATCTGAAAAAAGGGAAGCCGCTGATTGGGCTGAGAACGGCAAACCATGGTTTTTCAGTAAGGGATACCGTAGCCGAGGGCTACGAAGACTGGTGGGGATTTGTTCCGGAAATCCTTGGAGCAGAAAACAGAGGTTACGAGCCTGAAGAGCTGGGTACCGATGTGAAGGTAATAACGGAACAATCGGCTCATCCTATCTTGAAGGGGATCGATCCGACGGCTCCCTGGCGGAGCAACGGACAGGTGTACAAGGTAGCGCCTCTTGTAGATACAACGGCCACAGTGCTTTTAACAGGTAGTACAGTTAATGTGACCGAACCTTTCGCCTGGACGAGGAAGACAGCCGACGGAAGTTCCGTTTTTTACACGGCGCTGGGTTACCCTGATGATTTCAAGAATCCGCAATTCCTTCAGTTGATCAATAACGCTATAGCCTGGGCTTTGGGTCGTTAATCGGTTATCTACCAATCAATTACTATATATTAATCATTAGAACATGCGTTTTTACCGCAATTACATCCTGTCAGGAAAAAGGGCTTTGATTTTTTTCCTGACGGCTTTTTTTACATTTAATATTTCTCTGCATGGCGCGGCGCAATCGGCCGGCCGGCCGCTCAAGATTGTGGCTTTCGGAAATTCGATCACTTCGCAACGTAAGACGATCAATCAGGTGTTCGCTCAACGTCTGCCGGACCTCCTGAAAGCAAAGGGTATTGACGTGGTGGTCATCAACTCCGGTGTGGGAGGTAGCCATACAGGAAGAGTCATTGACAACAAGCCTACCGCTCAGATCCAGCATGCGCAAAACAGATTTCAGGCGCAGGTGCTTGATCACAACCCGGATCTGGTCATTATCGGTTTCGGGGCGAACGACGCCTACATTGATACGAAAAAAGAAGGAGACCCGTCCCGGATTCCACTTGAGAAATTCCGGAACAATATGAGTTACATGATTGAAACTTTACAGGCCAGAGGCGTCTCCGTTCTTTTGATGGCTACCAACGGCTACCGGCCCCAGAATCAGGATTATCTCCATGAGCGTCTCCTGCTTTACGTAGCCGAGGCAGAGAAACTGGCACGTAAATACCAGACAGGTTTCGTAAACAATCAGGCTACTTTTGAAGCTTTTCAGAAAAATACAGGTAAATCTGCCGCTGTTCTTTTTGAAGATTATTTGCATCCCAATGATGAGGGGCACAAGTTGATCGCCGAATCGCTGGCTGTTGAAATTCAAAGAATGCTCGCCGGAAGGAAAGGTAAAAAGACCGACATACTTGTCACAAAGGACCAGTATGGAGCACCGGTGACTATCAAAAAAGCCGCTCAGTGGCCGGCTTATAAAAAGGAGATCAATGCGAAAATGGAGTCGGTAATGGGGCCGCTTCCGGTTGCGAAGCTTTCCGCCCCTACGTTTACTGTGACCGACACACTCAAGACCCCTCAGTACCAGCGGTTGAATATCCGGATTGCGGTAAGGCCCGGTGAAATTGTTTATGCCTACCTTTACATTCCCAATCACTTGAAGCCGGGCGGAAAGGTGCCTGCGATGCTTGCGCTTCACGAGACAGATCCGGCCGGGAGAAAAAGCGTGGATGGAGAAGGCTCCTATGAAAAAACACGCCAGTCTCTGGCTTACGGAAAGGAACTTGCCGAACGCGGCTACGTGGTCATCGCGCCCGACTTTCCCAGCTTCGGAAACAGCGTGTCTTATGATTTCAAAAACGATGCATATCAATCAGGGACTATGAAGGGCATTTTCAACCACATCAGGTGTATAGATCTTCTCGAACAGCTCGATTTCGTCGATAAAAAGCGGATCGGAACCATCGGACATTCCCTGGGAGGTCACAATTCCATGTTTCTGGCAGCTTTTGATCCGCGGGTGAAAGTGGCAGTGAGCAGCTGCGGATGGACGCAGCTGGATTACTATGATATCGGACCGGCAGCTTCAGCACATTATGGAGGCAGGCTGGGGCCCTTTGCACAGGAGCGTTATATGCCTCTCTGGGCAAAATACGGCTTTGATGGTGTCAAAAAGCCTTTTGAGTACCATGAGTTGATTTCCGCTATAGCCCCGAGAGCCTTCTTTTCTTCCTCTCCTGTAGGGGATACCAATTTCGACGTCAACGGAGTAAAGGAGGGGATCTGGCTGGCGCAAAAAAGCTATGATTTTCTGAAAGCAGGGGATAAGCTTCAGGTAAGATACCCGGAATCCGGACATGAGTTTCCCAAATCTGTGAGAGAGGAAGCCTACCAGTTTATAGACCAAATATTACAAAAGTAAGTATTTAAAGTGATTAGAGATTGTAAGATGAAGATTGTGAAAGTATTTAAGGTGTTATCATTCAGGTTGTTTGCATGTTTTCTATTGATTTCCTTGTCGGTGCTTGCTGCAGGACCATCCAGCGCACAGCCTGTTCAGCTCAAAGCGGGTTATGGCGAGCGCGATATTACACCCGACGTGTCTGTAAAAGACTGGGTAACCGGTAAAGAGTACGGAAAAGTGAATGATCCGCTTTTTACCCGTGTGATTGTGATTGGGGACGGTAAAACGAAAAGCGTCATTGTAAGTCTGGATTTGGTGGACGCGGGGGAGTCTTTGACAGACGAAATCCGGAAATCTGTATCCAAAGTACTTATGATTCCAGAGGGTAACACAATGGTAAGCTCCACGCATACGCATTCAGCGCCTTGGTCGCCCGTTTACAAATCGGGGTATCGGGGTACTGAAAATGACACCTGGTGGGCCATCAGGTATATCCCTGCGCAAAATAACTATGCGCCTTTTAAGAAATGGATGCAGCGCTTACTTGATCAGGTGACGCAGGCAGCCCTGGAAGCAGATAAAAAACTTCAGCCGGCTACTTTATGGGTAGGAAAAGCGGATATCTCTGCATTCGCCAACAACAGACGCCCTGTCAGACCCAAATGGGGAACTATCCGTAATAATGCCCCCAAGGGCTACGGCATTAAGCACGAAGCCTTTGTTCCGGAGGTTCAGACTGATGGTGCTAATTATGGCCCTATGGACAGGACCATGAGTCTGGTTTCTTTCAGAGATGCCCAGGGTAATAATATTGCTGCACTCTATCACATGTCTGTGCATGCCGTATCCATTTATCCTTATGATACGGGTATTTCAGCAGACTGGCCGGGAGAAGCTACCAAAAATATTGAAAAGTCGCTCGGCGGAAAAGCCATCTTTTTGCAGGGCACAGCAGGGGATATAGTACCATGGCGCAGAGGACGTGAGGCGGTGAACGAAATGGGAAAAGGTCTGGCGTGGAGAGCGAAAGGTGCCTTTGATTTGAGCGTGCAGCTGGCTACGGATTCTATCATCGTGAGAAGGGCTTCAGCTGCTTTACCGCTGGACCAGAAGGGAAAAGAACGCACAGGTCTTGAGCTCGTTCAGGCGGAAGTTCAGGTGGTCGCTATCGGGCCTCTTGCCTTGGTGACACTTCCTGGAGAGCCTTTGACGGATATGGGGGTGAATGTAAGAGCACGATCTCCGTTTCCACATACATTGGTATTGGGCTATTCAAACGGAAACGGTGTGCACTATGTAGCACCTCCCGGAGAAAAAGCCAAAGGTGGATATGAAATGGAATCCGGCACTGTAGGAGAGGGAGAGGCCGGACAGATATTGATCGAAGCAGCAGTCAGGCTGCTGAATTCCACAGTGAGAGTGCCGTCCGGAAAATAGAGCTGTCGAAGGCAGCCAATATGATTTGAGGTAAAGGCAGGATGGTAGGCCAGGTGCCATCCTGCCTTTATTGATTTGTGCGTGTAAGTCGGGGTTGGGAGTAGTTGGAGAAAGACATTAGCGCTCTTTTGTTTTCCTGGCCAGACAGTATGTCGTATCAAGTCGTTAAAAGTTTTATATTTGAACGGCCTTTTCCTTCTGATTTCATTTTTTAAATAGTTTATTTTTCAGCGTTTGCTACAGACTTTCGAAATATTTATGTACCTGAAATACCAGTCTTTTGTACGTTTATTCCTATCCGGTTTGGTTGTCATCCTGCTCAGCAGTCCTGGTCAAAGCCAGGTGGGCGGGCGGGTCCCTCATGTGCTATTCCTGATCACCGATGATCCCCTGAATTATGATGCCCAGATTAATATCCCACCGTTTGCAGATAGCCTCCGGAAATCGGGTTTGTTTACCACCACCGTTTTGAAGGGACATGGAAAGCATGAGGCTTTTCACTTTGAAGGGTTGGAGAAGGCGATTGATCAGGCGGATGTGCTCGTCGTGTATTTTCGTCGCCTTGCCCTTTCTCACGCGCAAATGGAAAAAGTGAAGACATATATCAGGTCGGGGAAGCCCGTTGTGGGGATCAGGTCAGCGAATCACGGATTTTCTGTGCGGGGGAAAATGGCCGAGAGAGGCTATGAAAGCTGGTGGGGATTTTGTTCGGATATACTTGGTCATGAATACAAAGGTCATGATTCTGACGAGCTGGGTGCGCTCATTGAGGTGAAACCTGAGAACTCGGCCCATCCGATACTTCAGGGAGTAGAGACTATGCCATGGAAAAGCGGCGGAGGCGTATACAGGGTGAGTCCGCTGATCGATCCCAAAGCCGTGGTGCTGTTAACCAGCAGTAATCCCGCCGTAAAGGAACCTGCCGCCTGGGTGAGAGAAAATGATTTCGGCGGTAAGGTTTTTTACACTTCTTTGGGATATCCTACTGACTTTGGTCACGCCCAATTCAGGACACTGATTGTGAACGTATTTAAATGGGCGGCACATTAATGCCGCA